>CAJUES010000006.1:28776-101864 GCA_910585765.1 uncultured Lachnospiraceae bacterium
CGAGATCTACACTCTTTCCCTACACGACGCTCTTCCGATCTCCCCCCCGTCAAAGCCACTCGTTCCAGAAGCGCTCGACCCTCCCCGAAACCTGCGACACGCTGACTACTTCGTAGCGGCTCCACTCCCGCGGGAACATGCGGCGGTACTGCGGCTCTAAAAATCGCTCGTCGAGCAGCGCCACCACGCCGACATCCTCCGCAGTGCGGATCACGCGCCCCGCCGACTGCAGCACCTTGTTCATGCCGGGATATCTGTAGGCATAGTCAAAGCCGTTCTCCCCCTGCGCGTCAAAATATTCTTTCAGGAGCTGCCGCTCACACCCCACCTGCGGAATGCCTGTCCCCACGATGATCGCACCGATCAGGCTGTCTCGTTTCAAGTCAATCCCCTCGGAAAAGATCCCGCCCATCACGCAGAAACCGATCAGGATCGACCCTTGCGCATCCCCGGCATCCACGATGGCGTCCCCTGAAGGATAACACACGTTACTTTCTTGAAACCGCAGCAGGAACGCCTCCCGCATCGCCTCGCTCATATGGTCCTCCTGCACGATGCACTCCATCGCGTCCGCATCGTAGTACGTATTCATAAAGCTGTTGTACACCTGCTCCAGGAAAACGTGGGACGGCAGAAAGACGAGATAATTGCCGTGCCGCTGCCGCACCACCTCATGAATGTAGCGCGCGATGCGCAGGAACTCCTCCTCGCTCCTTCTCGTATATTTGCTCGTGACGTCGTTCGCGATCAGCAGCGCTTTCTTTCCCTCATCGAACGTCGATCTGGCATAGACCTCATAGTCCGTCGGCTCGCCGCCTAAGAGCTTCTTGTAGTACTGTATCGGCAGCAGCGTCGCGGAGAACAGGATCGTGCTCCTGCCCTTCTGCATACACTGCCGCAGATTCCGCGCCGGATTGACGCAGAACAGCTTTAACATGAAATCCCCGTCGTCCATCAGCTGGCTGTACATCACATAATTCTCGTCCATGATCTCATACATATTGAGGAAGTGCGCCACCTCGAAATAAAATTCCAGCAGTTCTTTTTTGTTCGGGAAGGTGTCGTGCTCGTCGAGAAAATCATCGACCGCCCCGTAGAGGCGGTTCAGCGCCACGACAAATCCGTCGATGCCGTCTTCCCTGCGCCAGTCCTCGCACTGCCGCTTCATGGCGAGCAGCTCCCTGTTGCACTTGTCAAGATGCTTCGCGACCTTGGGGGACAGCTCCCGGACAAGCTTTTTCATGCGGAGGAACGCATTCTTGAACAGCGCCGCACTGTACATCTCCCGCCCCCGATCCAGCAGGTTGTGCGTCTCGTCGATCAGAAATACATAATCCTTTTTGCCGATGCCGTCCGCAAAAAAGCGCTTGAGGTATACCCTCGGATCAAACACATAGTTGTAATCACAGATGACGGCATCGGCAAACAGACTCATGTCAAGGCTGAGTTCAAACGGGCAGACCTGATGGCGGACAGCGCACTCCTGCACTTTTTCCCTCGTAAAGTGATCCTCGTGTGTCAGCAGGTCATACATGGCATCGTTGATGCGGTCGAAATGACCGTTCGCGTAGGGACATGCATCGGGATTGCACTCTGCCTCATCAGTCCCTGCCAGCGGCACGCGTTCTCCCTGCTCCCCATCCCGCTTCATCAGGCAGATTTTGTCCTTTGCGGTCAGCACGATCGTCTTCATGCGAAGCCCGTTCTCCTGCAGCATGCCGAAACACTCCTGCGCCACCGTGCGGGTGATGGTCTTCGCGGTGAGATAAAAGATCTTTTCCGTCATGCCCTCGCCCATAGATTTCACCGTCGGAAAGACTGTCGATATCGTCTTGCCGACCCCAGTGGGCGCCTCGAGAAAGAGTTTCCTCCTGTGATAAACAGTCTGATAGACGTAGGTGACAAGCTCCTTCTGCCCCTCGCGGTACGGGAACGGAAACGTCAGCTGCCGGATCGCCGCGGTGCGGATCTGGTTCCACTCAAACTGAAAATCCGCCCACTTCCTGTACTCCTGCATCAGTTCGCCAAACCACCGTTTCAGTTCCGAAAAAGTATAATCCTCATGAAAATATTTGAGCTCCTCCGTCTCGATATAGCAGTACGTCATACGCACACCGATCTGTTCCAGATGATTTTCCTCCGCGTACATATACGCATAGCACTTTGCCTGCGCAAGATGGACACCCACAGGCTGGGTGATGCGTTTTAACTCCCTGTAAGTGCCCTTGATCTCATCGATGATCACTTTTTCTTCCTTCACCTGCGCCGGCAGTGCTTTGTCGCAGACAGCGTCATGTTCCCCCCAGCTGTAATCGATGATCCCATCCGCTCTTCCTTCTATTATTATGTCGTACTCCGGTGTCTTCCATGTGTACCGCAGACCGATCTCCGCATGGTACTCGCTGCCCATGCGCCGCTGCAGCATCCTGTGTATGCGGCTCCCCTCCTGCATCGCAGTGTCCGCTCCCCCCGATTTCCGATTGTCGATGCTGCCTTCCCGCAGTATGAACTCCACAAGCTGCCGGACCGATACACGTATCTCCATGTCTGTCCCCTTTTCCTACAGGCGCCCGCAATATCCGGGCGTATACTTATGCTTTTCCCACGCAGCCGCCGGAAGGAAACACATCGCTCCCAAAAAGGGCGTACTGCAAAAAACTCCCTCCAAGTGACAGTTTACGCTATCATCCAGAGAGAGTCAATTACATTGTATCGTTTTTCCAACACACGGATATGTTATGCGATCGCAAGCCCGTTCACGAAACGCTCGAACTCATCGTTGTAACCTGCGTACTGCAGCGTCAGTATTGACCGGAAATCCAGCCCCATCACACCGATGATCGACTTCGCATCGACAGTGTAGTGATTGTAGGAAATGTCGATATCAAAATCACATTTCGATGCCTCGTTTACAAAATTCTGTACATCTGCAGGTGTCATCTTAATTTTGCGTTCCCTCATAAATACTTACTTCCTTTCTCCGCACAAACTCACAGTCCGTCGTGCCCCCTGATCAGAGCAGCTGTCGGCAGCTTTGGCATCACAATATTTCATAACGCCCGCTCTTCTATATAGCTCCCCGCGATCTCTGTTTCACGTATTATAGTATACAATATGCGCCAAGTAAAGATTTTTTGTCGCTTCCCGCCACATTTCGTCGCTTTTGAACACCCTGTGTCCCATCTTGTATACAATCCTGCATATCGTTGTGCCATTTCTATAGTATATTGTCACCGAATTTTTGATCTTTATGCACTTTTGATCTGATTTCTTTTCTGCTCAGCCAATCAGTATGCAGATGTGAACACTTTTGAACACATTTTTTCCCGCGAAGAGAAAACGACAATTAATGCATTAAAACGTAACACTTTTAAGCTTGCATTTTATATTATTTCCGCTATACTAAGACGTAACCGCTCGAACACACTGTTAATTTTCAAACATGTGTTCAAGAGTCCGTGTCAAATACGCTCTGGCAAAACGAAAGAAAAGTGAGGTGCACAACTATGACTGCCATGAAATGGTTCTACTCTTTTCTAAGGAAACACAATCGAAGTATGGCGCTGGGCATTGTGATCGTGACCGTGATCTCAATCCTTGCCATCGTAAAGCCGATCGTCTCCGGCTCCATCGTCGACGACGTGATCACCGGCGGAAACTATGACCTGCTGCCGAAGCTGATCGCGCTGCTGGTCATCATCACGATCCTGCGCGGAACGCTGCGCTACTGGTCGCAGGTCATCTTTGAGACCTGCTCGCAGGATGTGCTGTATTCCATGCGCGACACGGTCTACCGCAAGCTCCTGCAGGAGGACTTCAACTTCTACAATAAGAAGCGGACCGGCGACCTGCTGAGCCGTCAGACCGGTGACATGGACGCCATACGGCATTTCATAGCATTTGTTATCTATCAAGTGTATGAAAATGTCTTCCTGTTCTTCTTCGCGCTGATCATGATCTTCACGGTCAGCTGGAAGCTTGCACTCTGCATGTGCGCAGTGCTGCCCTTCTCGCTGATGGTGACGCTGAGCCAGACCCGGGAAGGGCGTCCGCGCTTCCAGCGGATCCGGGAGCAGTTCTCCTCGCTCAACACCTTCGTGCAGGAGAATGTCAGCGGAAACCGCGTGGTCAAGGCGTTCTCCAAGGAAGACTACGAGATTGGAAAATTTAATAAAGAAAATGACGGCTACCGCGATGCCGAGCTTGCCGCCGCTGAGATCTGGACAAAGTACGTGCCAAAATTCGAGTTCCTCTCAAATATGCTCACGGTGATCCTGATGCTCATCGGCAGTATCATGGTGATCCAGGGCAGCATGACACTCGGAAACTACGTCACGATCAACGGCTACCTGTGGATGCTCATGAACCCGCTGCGTCAGATCGGCTGGCGTATCAACGATATACAGCGCTTCACGACCTCCGTGGAGAAAATCTACGCCACCTACAGCGAGGATCCGAAAGTAAAGCACCCCGCAAAGCCGATCCCCTGCAGGAAGCTCAAGGGCGATATCGAGTTCAGAAATGTCTCCTACAGCGCCGACGACGAGGATATCATCCACAACGTCAGCTTCAAGGTAAAGAGCGGTCAGACCGTCGGCATCCTCGGCTCGACCGGCTCCGGCAAATCCACCATCATGAACCTGCTCTGCCGGTTCTACGATGTCACCGACGGGGAAGTGCTGGTGGACGGCAGGAACGTGAAGGACTTAGACCTCTACAACCTCCGCCAGAATATCGGCATGGCGATGCAGGATGTCTTCCTCTTCTCGGACACGGTGGAGGGCAACATCGCCTACAGCAGACCCGACTGCCCGTTTGAAGCCGTCCAGAAGGCCGCTGTCATGGCGGACGCCGACAACTTTATCCGTGAGATGCCCGACGGCTACGACACGATCGTCGGCGAGCGCGGCGTCGGACTCTCCGGCGGTCAGAAACAGCGCATCTCGCTGGCGAGGGCACTCTTAAAAGAGCCTTCGATACTGATACTCGACGACACGACCTCAGCCGTCGACATGGAGACAGAGAGCTATATCCAGCAGCAGCTCAACAACATTGACCGCGCCTGCACGATCTTTGTCGTCGCCTACCGCATCTCCTCCATCAAGGATTCCGATCTGATCCTGGTCCTGAATGACGGAAAGATCGTGGAACAGGGCACGCACGACGAGCTGCTCAAAAATAACGGTTATTATGCTACGGTGTTCCGCCATCAGTACGGCGAGTTCGAAAAATACGTAGACGAGATCAACCAGAACAACAAAGGAGGTGGAAAGTATGGCTCGAAATAAATATGATATCGACGAAGTGATCGAGGATAAATTTGACTTTGGACAGCTCAAACGCGTCTTCCAGTATGTAAAACCCTACCGGGGACAGCTTGCCTTCGCGCTTTTCCTGATGCTGTCCGCATCCGCGCTGACCATGCTCTTCCCTATGTTCATCAGCGAGATCATGGACACCTACATCCCTGCAGGGAATATCAGGGCGATTGTGACCATCACTTTGATATCACTTGTTATCGTACTGTACACCTGCGTGTGCATCCGCCTCAAGATACGCATCACCAGCCGTATCGGCCAGGCGATCGTGCACCAGCTGCGATCCGACATCTTCTGCCACCTGCAGGAGCTGCCGTTCTCCTACTACGACGACCGGCCGCACGGCAAGATCCAGGTGCGCGTGGTCAACTACGTGAACAGCTTAAGTGACCTGCTCTCCAACGGTATCATCAACACGATCACAGACATGTGTAATTTAATTTTTATCCTGATCTTTATGCTCCTGCTGCATGTCAGGCTCACACTGATCTGCCTGTGCGGACTGCCTGTGCTCTTTGCGGTCATCGTGTTCGTGAAGCGGCGCCAGCGGCGCGCGTGGCAGATCCAGAGCAACAAGCAGTCCAACCTCACCGCCTACATCGCGGAGAGTATCAACGGCATCCGCGTCACGCAGTCCTTCGTGCGCGAGCGCGAGAACACTTCGATCTTCAACCATTTGAGTGACAGCTACCGGAGTGCCTGGATGCGCGCCGTCAAGTACAACTTCATCATGTGGCCCTGCATCGACTCGATCTCGACCGTCACGACGGCGTTCATCTACGTGATCGGGATCGGCTGGATCTCGGGCGAGATCTACGGTGTGACAGTCGGCATCCTGATCGCTTTCACCTCCTACATCTCAAGATTCTGGGAGCCGATCAACACGCTCGCCTCGTTCTACAATTCGTTGCTCACCGCCATCGCCTACTTAGAGCGCATCTTTGAGACGATCGACGAGCCGGTCAACGTAAAGGACGCCGAGGATGCAGTGCCGATGCCGCCCATCGACGGAAAGGTAGAATTTGAGGACGTATGTTTCAGCTACGAGGATGGCGTCCAGATATTGAACAAGGTCAACTTCGCAGCAAACCCGGGTGACACCTACGCCATCGTAGGACCTACCGGAGCCGGCAAATCGACCATCGTCAACCTCATCAGCCGTTTCTACAATGTGGACTCCGGCAGGATACTGATCGACGGCACGGACATCTCCGGCGTGACCTTAAAATCCCTGCGCAAGCAGATGGGCATCATGATGCAGGACAGCTTCATCTTCTCCGGCACCATTATGGATAACATACGTTACGGAAATCTGACCGCGACGGACGAGGAGGTCATCGCCGCCGCCAAGACTGTCTGCGCGCACGACTTTATCATGGAGATGGAGAACGGCTACCAGACGCAGGTCAACGAGCGCGGAAGCCGCCTCTCGGCAGGTCAGCGGCAGCTCATCAGCTTCGCGCGGGCACTGCTGGAAAATCCGGCGATCCTGATCCTCGATGAGGCGACCTCGAGCATCGACACCGAGACGGAGATCCTGCTGCAGAAAGGTCTGAACAAACTGTTGGAGGGACGTACCTCCTTCATCATCGCCCACAGACTCTCGACCATCAAAAATGCAAACTGCATCATGTACGTCGACAAGGGCAATATCCTCGAGGCGGGCACGCACGATGAACTGCTCGCACTAAAAGGAGAATACTACAAACTGTTCATGTCGCAGTACGACTTTCTCGCAGGCAAAACCGAGTGATCGGGTGTGAACGTGTACAAAAAAGATGAGCGCAAACGCGCTCATCTTTTTACGTCACGATATTCTGCAGCCACACACCCTTCTTGACCAGCACAAATCCGATGATGCACTTGATGATATCCCCGAGCTGCACCATCGCGTACACGGCGATGACCGGAAGCCCTGTATAACGGCTGAGCACAAAGGCGATCACCACACTCACGCACCAGATGAACACACTGTCAAACAGGAATGTGACGATCGTCTTCCCGCCGGACCGCAGCGTGAAATACGTCGCGTGCAGAAAGGCATTCTGCGGCATGAAAAACGCCGTCGCCATAATGAAATATTTTGCGAGCAGCCGCGCCTCGTCGTTGATCTTGTAAAGCCCCGGAAACAGCGGCGCCATGAGGAACATGACAAACGCCACGCCCGTACAGCACATCACGGAGAAAGCGATCAGCTTATTGTCCGTGTCCCGCGCCTCCTTCATCTTTCCGGCTCCGAGAAGCTGTCCCACAATGATGGCGACGGAATCTCCCAGCGCGATGAACACAATGTTGAACACATTGTTGATCGTGTTGGAGACATTTAACCCTGCAACGACATTCAGCCCGCGGATCGAATAGCACTGTGTGAGCATCGCCATACCGGCTGCCCACAGCGTCTCGTTGAACAAGAGCGGACTCCCCTTTTTGATGATCTTGCGCGTCAGATCCCCCGGCACCTTCAATGTCCGGTACAATCCTGTGACAAAGGCGTACGGCGCATTCTCACCGCGGCTCTTTCTGTGGACGCCGATCACCGTGATCAGCATTTCCACATACCGGGAGAGGACTGTCGCGATCGCAGCGCCGATCACCCCGAGCGCCGGTGCGCCGAATTTCCCGTAGATCAGGATATAATTGAACAGCAGATTTACAATAACAGCTGCTATTCCCGCTTTCATGGGCAGCAGCGTCTGTCCGCACTCGCGCAGCGTGCTCGAATAGATCTGCACCGCCGCAAAAGCCGGCAGACCGATCAGCATGACTTTCAGATAGCGCTCCCCGTACAGGAGCGTCGCAGCGATACTCTCCGCCGATCCGTCCCCTTTCAGGTAAGCACCGATCAGCGCCGTCCCGCAGCCCAGAAAGAGAACCGTCGTCAGCGCTGTTATGACTGTGACCATCCAGAACTTAAAACGCATCGTCTGGCGCACACCCTCATGGTTTCCCTGCCCGAAATACTGCGCCGTGAAGATGCCCGCACCGGACACGCCGCCAAAAATGCACAGATTGTAGACAAATATCAGCTGGTTGACGATCGCCACGCCCGACATCTGTTCAGTGCCGACCTGCCCGATCATAATGTTGTCAAGCAGGCTGACAAAGTTGGTGATCCCGTTCTGTATCATGATCGGCACCGCGATCATCAGCACCATCTTGTAAAAGTCCCTGTCCCCAATGAATTTCGACCGTATCCTCATAATTTCCTCCACCTTTTTTGCGTACGTTTCCATATTCTGCTGCTGATTTCCGACCGTATGAAGAAATAGCAGCATGAACTACATCTTATCATTGTTTTGCGGGAAATACAATACAAACGGCGCTCAAATGGCACTTTACTCTTATTTTGCCATTTGCTATAATTATTTTGTTATTATTATAAGGAAGCTTTCGGAAAAACAGGAATACCCGCAAAAATCAAAGGAGGAGATCTACCATGAACAATGTGATCGGCACGATCAAAAAGCGCAGTTCCACAAGGGGGTACACCCCCGAACCACTGACGGAGGAAGAACTGAATGCCCTGCTGCACGCCGGGCTGCAGGCGCCCACAGCGGCAAACAGGCAGGAAATCCACTTCACCGTATTGAAGGGCGACAACCCCATCCTGCAGGAGCTCGAGGATGAGAAGAACCGCCTGCGCGGTCTCTCGGCACTACCCCACAACTTTTACTACGAGGCACCTGTCGTCATCGTGATGAGCGCGGACAGCACCTACAGGTGGAGCCCGCTCGACGCTGGGATCGCAGTTGAGAATATGGCGCTCGCGGCGGAGGCGCTTGGACTTGGCAGTCTGATCATCGGCTGCATCTACGATGCCCTGCGCGGGGAAAAGAAGGACTACTTCGCAAAAGCCCTCCGATTCCCGGAACAGTACGAGTTTGAGATCGCGATCGCATTCGGACACAAGGCGGTCGAGAAGGATCCGCATACTTATGACGCAGAGGCACAAGTCACGCATCTGTAATCTAGTTGCTGTTCACGCCCCAACTAATTCTGACACAATTTTATGTAATGAAGGCGTAAACAGCAACCCATTTTCACACAAAATGCTAAAGTGCAAGCATTTTGGCGCACGCTTTTCACTATTTTTATTGACGAGTGAACAGTAACGTAATCTATAACTTGTTATTGTTAGTAATTTTACACAGTTTTTATCTTGCAATATTTGACAGATGAACTATAATAAATGTTATATATGCGTGCATTCCATACCGGAAATGGAAGCATCAGATCAACAAAACGGGAACTAAAGAAGGGGGATTTTTAACAATGAACGAACAAGTCAGCATCGAAAAAAAGCTTACCAGATCTTTTTTTAAAGTGGCTTCCATCATGGCAGCCGTCTCAATACTGGGCCTGATCGCTCTCATCATCATATCAAACAGGTATTCTTACGCACTGAAAAATTACGGGTTCGCACAGGGCGATATCGGAAAGGCGATGTTTGAATTTGCCGACAGCAGATCGTCACTCCGGGCGGCCATCGGCTATGACAATGCGGACGCCATTTCCACTGTAGTGCAGCAGCACAACGAGAATAAAGTACTTTTCGAAAAATACTTTGCCATCGTCGAAAACACGATCGTGTCGGAGGAGGGCAGGAAAACTTACGATGCGATCTGTTCGGAGCTGGACGCATACTGGGCGCTGGATCAGCAGATCATGGATCTCGGGGCAACGACGGACAGAGAACTCTGCAAACAGGCGCAGGATATCGCACTCGAGGATCTCGCTCCCGCCTACAACAGTATCTACAGCAAACTGGAATCCCTCCTGAATGTCAAGGTGACAGAAGGAAACCAGCTGTCCACCAGACTCTCCGTGGCTGGGTTGATCCTGTCGATCGCCATCGTCGTTGTCATCGCAGCCTCGCTGACGCTGTCGACCAAGATCGGCAGAACGATCGCGAAGGGGATCGCCGCCCCTCTCGGAAAGCTCGGAAATCGCCTCAAAACCTTCTCGGCCGGCGATCTCACCTCCCCGTTCCCGCTTGTGGAAACAGGCGACGAAGTGGAGCACATGGAAAAGGATGCCACCGAGATGGCAAACAACTTAAATGTCATTATCCACGACATCAGTGAAGTGCTCGGCGAGATGGCTGGCGGGAACTATGCCGTGAAGTCCAAGCAGGCGCAAAAATATACCGGGGATTTCCAGAAACTGTATGAATCCATGCGCGGACTGCGCGATCAGATGGTCGAGACCCTCACATCCATCGGCGAAGTGTCCAGCCAGGTATCATCCGGCTCCGGCGATCTTGCAGACGCGTCACAGACACTTGCCGAGGGCGCGACCGAACAGACAAACGCAGTGATGGAACTGCACACCACCATCTCCGAGATCACAAGCACCATGGAGATGAGCGCACAGAGCGCGGACGAGTCCTACGCGAAAGCGCAGCTCTACGCCGACAAGGCGGACAACAGCCGCGAGGAGATGAATTCCATGATGGCGGCGATGGAGCGCATCAATGCCGCTTCCAACAGGATCGGAGACATCATCTCCGAGATTGAGTCCATCGCCTCACAGACCAATCTGCTGTCGCTGAATGCATCGATCGAGGCGGCGCGTGCCGGCGAGTCAGGACGTGGTTTCGCGGTTGTGGCTGACCAGATCAGGGTACTGGCAAACCAGAGTGCCAAGGCAGCCGTCGACACCAGGGAATTGATCGAAGGCTCTATCCGGGAAGTTTCCGACGGAAACCGCGCGGCGGAGAACGCCGCGAACGCGATCGGCTTCGTCGTGGACGGCATCAAGCAGATAGCCGACTTCTCCAAGAATCTCAAGACGATGGTGCAGGATCAGACCGAGGCGATGCGCCAGGCAGAACGGGGCATCAACCAGATCTCGGAGGTCGTGCAGAGCAACGCCGCAACCGCACAGGAGGCATCCGCAACCAGCCAGGAGCTGTCCGCGCAGGCAACGATCCTGAATGGCCTGATCGGACAGTTCTCCCTGCCAAAATAAGATACATATTCAATCAGGTAGGGGAATCAAAGTGCCCATGTGCAATCGAGCAGTGTCCACTGCTCGCAGCGCCGGGCACCCGTCAGCTTCTGCTGACATACTTCCTCTGGGTGCCCGTGTGCATAAAAAAACTCCGCTCCCCGGAAACGAGGAGCGGAGTTTTTTATGCTGTTTTTATCTGAAATACGCTACACCAGCCTCAAAGATCTTCATGTCCTGCTCGCCGTAGATGTTCATCGCCACGGCGTCACCGCGCCGCTCCACATGTGCCATCTTGCCGAGACACCTTCCGTCGGGGGAGGTGATCCCCTCGATCGCCGCATAGGAACCGTTCACATTCCACTCTTCATCCATGGAAAGGCTGCCATCGAAATCCGCGTACTGCGTCGCCACCTGTCCGTTGGCAAAGAGCCTGTCGATCCACTCCTGCGGTGCCACAAAGCGTCCCTCGCCGTGAGATGCCGGCGTCACATACGTCCGCCCGAGTTCTGCGAGCTGCAGCCACGGAGACTTGCTCGTGACCACCTTCGTGTACACCATCTTGGAAATATGGCGGTTGATGGTGTTGTAGGTCAGTGTCGGCGAGTCTTCCTTCTGCCCCACGATCTCGCCGTAAGGCACCAGCCCAAGCTTGATCATCGCCTGGAAACCGTTGCAGATCCCGAGCGCAAGCCCGTCCCTCTCGTTCAGGAGCCTGTTCACCGCCTCCCTGAGCTTCTCGTTCTGGAACGCCGTCGCGAAGAACTTCGCGCTTCCGTCAGGCTCGTCGCCGGCTGAGAACCCTCCCGGGAACATGATGATCTGCGCCTGTTCGATCGCTCGCTCAAACGCATCCACAGAATCCCTGATATCCCCGGCAGAGAGATTGCGGAACACGCTTGTCACGACGCTGGCGCCTGCGCGCTCAAATGCGATCGTCGAGTCATACTCACAGTTCGTGCCCGGAAATACCGGTATGAACACCGTCGGCTTAGCCACCTTATTCTTGCACACATAGATATCCTTCGCCTCATAGAGCTTCGTCTCGATCGCGTCAGACCCTTTCACTGCCTTTGTCGGAAATACCTTCTCAAGCTTTGACGTCCACGCTTTCAGAGCCTCGTCCATCGTCACGGTCACATCCTGGTACACAAAGCCCTCGTTCTCGCCGAGCACAGCTGCGACAGTCCTGTAAGCCACGCCGCAGGCTGCAAGCACGTCAAGCTTGTCGGCAGGAACCTCGGCGATGATGCTGCCCATGGCGTTGGCAAAGAGCGCGTCCGCCTCGATCGCACTGTCAAACGCGACGCCCATCTTGTTTCCGAATGCCATCTTTGCCGCTGCCGCCGCGATGCCCTTCGAGTCAAGCGCATATGCCGCCACAATCACCTTGTCCGCGATCAGTCTCGCGATGCCGCTGTACAGCTCCATGACCTTTGCGTAATCAGGCAGATCGTACGCGTCCCTGGGCAGGTCAAATACCACCAGCTTATCCCCGGCGCTCTTTAGCTCCGGTGTGATGATGTCCTGTTTCTTTGCGACGTCAACTGCAAAGGACACCAGTGTGGGCGGCACGTCGATCTCATTGAAGGTACCCGACATGGAGTCCTTGCCGCCGATCGATGGCAGCCCGTACCCGATCTGCGCATCGTATGCGCCGAGCAATGCCGCAAACGGCTGGCTCCAGCGGGAAGGCTCCTCCGTCATGCGCCTGAAATACTCCTGGAATGTAAACCGTATCTTCGTGTAGTCGCCGCCTGCCGCCACGATCTTAGCCATGGACTCCGTCACCGCGTACACCGCCCCGTGATACGGGCTCCAGCTCGACAGATACGGGTCAAAACCGTACGCCATCATCGTCACGACATCGGTCTTCCCTTTCAGCACGGGAAGTTTTGCGACCATCGACTGCGTTTCTGTGAGCTGGTACTTGCCGCCGTACGGCATAAACACACTGCCCGCGCCGATCGATGCGTCAAACATCTCCACAAGCCCTTTCTGCGAACAGACATTGAGGTCGTTGAGCGTGGCGAGCAACGCCTCCTTCACATCGCCGGCTTTCAGCGCCGCCTCGACCTTTGGAACAGCTGTCTTATGGAAGTAATTGTCCTCCTGCACAGGAGCGTCCACGAATACCCCCGTCTCCTGGTGCGCCCCGTTCGTGTCCAGGAAGGCTCTCGCGATATCGACCACCTTCTCACCGCGCCACTTCAGCACCAGCCTCGGCTCCTCTGTGACAACGGCAACCTTCACCGCCTCAAGATTCTCCTGCGCGGCGTAGGCAAGGAACTGATCCGCATCCTTTGGATCCACAACCACCGCCATCCTCTCCTGCGACTCCGAGATCGCAAGCTCTGTCCCGTCAAGACCTGCGTATTTTTTCGGCACCTTGTCCATATCCACGACCAGCCCGTCCGCCAGCTCACCGATCGCCACAGACACGCCGCCCGCACCAAAGTCGTTGCACTTCTTGATGATCCTGCTGACCTCCGCCCTGCGGAACAGTCTCTGCAGCTTGCGCTCTGTCGGCGCATTGCCCTTCTGGACCTCCGCCCCGCACGTGGAGAGCGACGCCGTCGTGTGTACCTTGGAGGAACCTGTCGCGCCGCCGCAGCCGTCGCGCCCTGTCCGCCCGCCGAGCAGGATGATGATGTCCCCTGGATCGGAGCTCTCGCGGATCACGCCCGCCCTCGGCGCTGCCGCCATGACCGCACCGATCTCCATTCTCTTTGCCACATAGTTCGGATGGTACACTTCCTTCACCAGTCCTGTCGCGAGACCGATCTGGTTTCCGTAGGAAGAGTAGCCGCTCGCAGCACCGCGCACCAGCTTCTTCTGGGAGAGCTTGCCGCGCATCGTGTTCTCCACGGGCACGGTCGGATCTGCCGCGCCCGTGACGCGCATCGCCTGATACACGTATGTGCGCCCGGAGAGCGGATCACGGATCGCACCGCCAAGACAGGTTGCCGCGCCGCCAAACGGTTCGATCTCTGTCGGGTGATTGTGCGTCTCGTTCTTGAAGTTGACGAGCCACTCCTCCGTGACGACACCCTTTCCGTCCTCCTTGTCGATCTCCACAGGTACGACGATCGAGCAGGCATTGATCTCGTCCGACTGCTCCATATCTTCCAGTCTGCCATCCTTTTTCAGCTTTCTCATCGCCATGAGCGCCAGATCCATCAGGCAGACATACTTGTCCTTTCTGCCGGCAAAGATCTCCTCGCGCACGGCAAGATACTTTTTGTAGGTCGTCTTGATCGGCTCCGCGTAGTACCCCTCCTCAAATGCAATATCGCTCAGCTCCGTGGAGAATGTGGTGTGACGGCAGTGGTCAGACCAATAGGTGTCGAGCACTCTGATCTCCGTCACCGTCGGATCCCTGTGCTCCTCATCCCTAAAATACCGCTGGATGTGCTGAAAATCCTTGAACGTCATGGCAAGACCCAGCGAATCGTAGAGCTCTCTCAGATCGTCCTCCGCCATATCCGCAAAGCCGTCAAAGCTCCCCACATCCGCCGGCTCCCCGAACGTCTGCACCAGCGTCTCCGGCTTCTCCAGTCCTGTCTCCCTTGAATCCACGGGATTGATACAATAACGCTTGATCTTGTCAAACTCGCTGTCAGAGATACTGCCGATCAGCAGATACGTGACTGCTGTCTTGATGACCGGCTGCTCGTCCTCCTTCAGGAACTGCACGCACTGCACTGCGGAATCCGCCCTCTGGTCAAACTGCCCTGGCAGGTACTCCACGGAAAAACAGCGGGATTCCGCCGGCATCTCGATCGTCTCCATATACAGGTCATCGACCGGGGGCTCCGAGAACACACATGTGCACGCCTTTTCAAACACTGCGTCCGACAAGTTCTCCACATCATAGCGGATAAAGATCCTGACCTTCTTTAACCCTGCGATGCCCAGATACCCTCTCAGCTCATCCTCAAGCTCCCTTGCCTTTACGGCAAATGCCTCCTTCTTCTCCACATAGATCCGTTTTACATTTTCCATTTTCATTCATCCTCCATTTTATATGCCATAGGAACTGTCCAAGAAACTGTCCAGAAATTACCTGTGACAAGAACACAACAGTTCCTTACTTGCTGTATCGGGAGACATTGCTGCTGTCCACACGCTCAAAATCCACCCAGACATACTTTCCGTCCTCTGTACTTCCCTCGATATCCTTCACGCTGCCGCTCTCTACGAGCTGGATCGCCGCATCGACCGCCGCGTGTCCCTGACCGCTTCCGGACTGGTACACGGTAAATGCCATGTCTCCATCGCGGATCGCCGCACAGACGTCAGCCGTGGCGTCAACCCCCAGGATTGAAAGCGTGCTGCAGTCGACACCTTTGTTCTTACACGCTTCCATGACGCCGAGCGCCATCGCGTCATTGTTGCAGATCACACAGTCCGCCTGGACTCCTGTGCTCAGAAACAGTTCAAATAATTTCTGCGCCTGCCCCGTGTCCCATCCCGCGCTGTCCTCAAACACGTAGTTGATCTGCCTGCCGCTCGCTTCCAGCGTCCTCTTCACCCCGAACGTCCTTCCCTCCGTGGCGGAGTGGCTCGCCGGCCCCTTTACCAGCACCACGTTGATCTCCTGTCTGCCGGACATTTTCTCCAGCACATACTCTGCCTGAAACGCTCCCGCGACCTGCTCGCTCGAGCCGACATAGATATATTTTCCCGCCTGCAGATGTTTCTCGTCCGGGCAGCTGTTGACAAACACGATCGGGATGTCCCCCGCGCTCATCCGCAGCTGGGTTGCCGTGTCCACCGAGACAGGACTGCAGATGATCACATCATAGCCCCCCGCCGCCGCTGCCTTTATCTGCTCGACCTGCTTCTCGATCGAACCTTTGGCATCCTCCATGGCAAACCGCGCACCTGCCTGCGCTGCCTGCTCTGCGGCACTGTCCACAAGTGTCTGGCGGAATGTATCCATCTCGTTCAAGGAAAAGAAGATCTTCACCCCGCCTTTCCCTCCGGCCGTCTTCTGCCCGCACCCCGACAACACGGCTGCCAGCATGGCTGCCGCAAACCACACAGGTATATGTTTTATCAAACGGTTCTCTCTCCTCATTGCAGACCTGCCTCCTCTCCGATCCTGAATCTGGCAACCTGTTCGTACAGCTCCTGGGCAGATGCCGTCAGCTCCTTTGCCCCGCCGGAGACACGCTCGCTGCTGTTCGTGATATTGTCCACCTGGCGCACCATCGTCTCAGAGGTTGCCAGGATCTCCTCCGAACTCGCGGCCTGCTCCTGTGAGATCGCAGCCACATTCGTCGCCACCTCGTCAACCTTCTCCACTTTTTTGATCATCTCGTGCACCAGGATGCTCACCTGATCGATATTGCCGAATATTGCATCAAATGTCTGCAGGGTGTCACCCACCAGGCGGTTGCTGTGGCTGATGTTATCCACGCTTTCTTTGGTCTGCTTCACCGTGTCGCCCACCAGGGCGTTGATCTGACTGATCAGCCCTTCAATATTGTGCACGGCATTGGCGCTTGTGCCCGCAAGCTGTCCGATCTCTGTCGCCACCACCGCAAAGCCTCTGCCCGCGTCCCCTGCGCGCGCTGCCTCGATCGATGCGTTGAGTGAGAGGAGCGATGTCTGATCCGCGATATTTCCTATGATCTCCGTGATGTTCGTTATCTCCCTGGAGGCCTTGCCAACCTCGTCGATCGACTGCTGCAGCTTCTGCACGGACACGTTGATCATCTCCATCGCACTGTTGACGCGCTGCAGATCCTCCTGCCCGCTCCGCGATACGGCGACAGTCTCCTGCATCTTGCCGTTCACGTTCTCCCCGTCATCCTTTGTGTCTGACACTACCATCGCGAGCGTTGTCGCATGCTCCGCTATCTCGCCAACCGACACAGACAGCTGCTCCACCGTGGTATTGAGCTCTCTCATGGACTGCCCCTGCAGCCTGGACGCATCATACATATCCCTGGAGATCTTGTCGCTGTCGCCTGCCTGCGTGCCCAGCTTGTCGGAGACCGTATGTATCGAGGCGATCATCTGCCGCATGGTCCGTATAAACTGCTGCACATGTCCGCTCATGACACCGATCTCGTCATTGCTGCCCGCCTCGATCTCCACTGTGAAGTCCCCGTTCGTCATTGCCGTGATCACCCTGATCAGTTCCTTGACCGGGCGGATCACCATGTGGACCACGCGCTCCACCAGCACGGCCAGCAGGATGACAGACAGCAGCCCGATCCCCAGCATCATGTTCCGCACGCTGTCGATATCCGCATAGATGACCCTGGTGGGTATGTACGACACCAGAACCCAGTCCGTCCCCTGTATCTGCGAGAGTGCCGCCATGTTGCTGTCGATCTCGACCATCTCGAAATCGTACTGCGATACCTTCTGCCAGATATCCCGCATAAAGGCGTCCTTTGACTCGCCAAGCTTTGTGGAGATCAGGCTGCTCTCGTGATGTGCCAGGATCGTTCCGTCGGAACTGCTCACCAGAAACGCCCTCGCCTGATCCATCTCGATATAGCTGTTCACGATGATGCTGATGCGCTCAAGCGTGAGATCCGCCGAGATCACCTTGATCGTGCCGGACTGGTCATCCAATATGCCTGATGCGCTGATGACCTCCTCACCCCCGGCATTCGTGTACGCTTTGGTAAGCCCCATGTTCCACCGGGTCAGACCTTCTTTGTACCACACCGCCTGCGTCGGATCCGTCTCCGTGCGCTCCGATGCGGACGCCTTCATCAGACTGCCGTTCTCGTCTGCGATGTAGAGCCCCTCCGGGTAATTGTCATTGAACCCGTAGTAACTGTCCAGGATCGCCTGGAGCTGCTGCCCGCCGGGGCTGGTCTGTTCGATCGTCTGTTTCACCGCGCAAAACGCTGACAGGTTCTCGTCCAGCCACGCCTCGATCTGGTTGGCCTGGTTCTCGATCGATGACCCCAGCAGATTTTCCGAGTACTCCTTAATGATATTTTTTGATATGTAGTACAAGATCCCCACCAGCAGTATCATAATGACGATGACCACCGGCAGTATGATACCGAGCAGTTTCACCTTTATCGATACGATCTTCTTTTGATTTTCACTTTTTTCTCCTGCCATCTTCTGCCGCCTTTCCGCAAAACAGCTGTTATCTATTCCTTCCCGTTCCAACAGTACGTGCAGAGCTTACAACGGTCAAGTCCCGTCGCGTCGAGCATGTCATCCAGCCTGTTAAACCGGAGCGAGGTAAAGTTCAGCTCCTTTCTGATCTCCTCGACCATCTGCTCATATTTCTCAGACTCCGGATCCGCGTACGCCTCCAGGATCTCCCTGGTGACATGTCCGTTTTCCAGCCGCTCTATGACGCGCCTGGTGATCAGATCCATCTCCGAGGAGGAGCGGGAGAAATTCAGATATTTGCAGCCGTACAGCAGCGGTGGACACGCCGGGCGGATATGAACCTCCTTTGCGCCGCTCTGATACAGGAATTCCGTCGTCTCCCTAAGCTGTGTGCCCCTCACGATCGAGTCGTCGATCAGCAGCAGGCTCTGATCCTTGATCAGTTCGTCCACTGCCAGCAGCTTCATCCTGGCGATCAGATTCCGCTTGCTCTGCATGGTCGGCATAAAGGAGCGCGGCCACGTCGGCGTGTACTTGATAAACGGTCTGGAGAACGGAATGCCCGATTCATTGGCATATCCCACAGCGTGTGCGATGCCGGAATCAGGCACGCCCGCCACGATATCCGGTTCCACATTGTCGCGCTGTGCCATCTTTTCACCGCAGCGGTAGCGCATCTGCTCCACATTGACCCCCTCGTAGGAACTTGCGGGATACCCGTAATAGACCCACAGGAAGGTACAGATCCTCATCTCTTTCTGCGGATTCACGAGCGTCACGCAGTTCTTCTCCGTCATCACCGCGACCTCACCCGGCCCCAGCTCCTTGTAATCCACGTACCCGAGATTCTTGTATGCAAAATTCTCAAACGATGCGCAGAAACCGTCGTCCTTCCTTCCGATCACGACGGGCGTCCTGCCGTACTTGTCCCGCGCGGCATAGATCCCCGCCTTGTTCATCAGCAGGATCGACAGTGAACCGTCGATCGCATCCAGCGCAAAATTGATGCCCTCTATCAAATTTTCCCTGCGGTTGATGAGCGCCGCCACAAGCTCTGTGGCGTTGACTTCCCCGCCGCTCATCTCCTGGAAGTGTGCATGTCCCACATCAAAAAGTCTCTGTATCAGCTCATCCGTATTGTTGATCTTCCCGACAGTCGTCAATGCGTACGTGCCGTGATGTGAGCGTATGATCAACGGCTGCGGCTCATAGTCCGATATACAGCCAATACCATAGTTCCCGTGCATCTCGTTCACATCTTTGTCAAATTTGGTTCGAAACGGTGCATTCTCAATGTTGTGGATCGCCCTGTTAAACCCCTCTGCCCCGTAAACGGCCATCCCGCCGCGCCGGGTTCCCAGATGGGAGTGGTAATCAATGCCAAAAAACAGATCAAATACACAATCCTGCTGTGATGTTACTCCAAAAAAGCCGCCCATATCAGTTTCCTTTCCATTTTGAGTTCATTCATTTTCGTTGTACCGGCAAGCCCAAACACATGTCCCATATCAGCATGATATTTTAGACCTTTAACTATATTATATTTCTTTAAGCCAAATACCACAAGTAAAAATTTCACCCGCACAAATAAAATCGAGCAGGGAGTACACACCTCCCCGCTCGATCTATCTTCTTCCCGTCTGTATATAAAAACTGTAGTCCGGCTTCTCCCCGCCGCAGGCGCGCAGCTGGCACTCGTACGCCCTGTCGTACTTTCCGCAGAAATAAATGTCCAAAAGCGCCCTGAAATCAGGAAACTTTCGCTCGCCGGTCACCACGCCCCTCCCGTCGATATATCCCGCCGCCTTCCAGTCAAATACCGTCTCGTCGAAGCGGCAGATCTGCCAGGTTGACGGATCGTCCGCACGCACATCGTTCTGATGCAGGTCGATGCACAACGGTCCATCCCACTCACCGATCGGAACAAAATTCTTCACGCGCTCCAGTCGCAGATTCACAAGATTCCTGTCCGTACAGATCTTTCGGAAGCTCTCCATCCCGGCATACAGATTCCCCAGCGGATCCTTTTGCGGGAGCGAGACAAGCTCGATCCAGCACAAGCCTTTCTCGCTCTCCGGCTCGCTGTGCTCCGCGCCGTCTAACGGCACGGGTGCGCACACTGTCGTAAAATCATAGCAGTACGCCTTCAAATATGCCCGGAAAAGAGCCGGAAGCCTGACACCGAACCGGCGCTCAAACCTGTCGAGATCCCCATCCGTCACTGTGCTGGGCATCAGCATGGATTCGCTGGCAGCCCCTCTCCTGATCAGTCTCTGAAATGCTCTCTCTACGATCTGTTCTTCCGCACTGCACATATATCTTACCCCTTGCTGTTTCTTAATATTGATTCATATTGAGATAAAATATAGCATAACCGCGGACACATATGTCTAAAACGGCGAAATCCGTATCTGAAATGGCGAAATCCGTCGTTTTTTTGTCGTTTCAGGTACGCTCCTTGACAGGGACGTACATCATGATCCGGACATCAAAAATGCCGTCTGCACTGCTTATTTCCATGCTGCCGTCATATTTTTCCACGATCCGTCTGACATTCCTGATCCCCAGTCCATGAACCAAAGCGTCATCCCCCCTGTCATAGTCCTTGGTGGACAGATATCTGCCCTCCGACATGATCCGCTCACCGCTGTAACTGTTTCTGATCTGGATGAACAGCATCCCCCTCTGATAGCGGATCCTAATCTGCAAAAACCTGTCCTCCGACTTTTCGGCAGCCTCGATCGCATTGTCCATCAGATTGCCCAGGATGATATTCCAGTCAAACGCTGTCATGTCCAACTCCCTCGGCACCGACACGCGGCACCTGACGCTTTCGAGCTCCCGCTTTGCCCGCTCGAGCAGCAGATTGACCAGACTGTCGATATCCGCGTTGCCGCTGCTGATATGTTCCCCCTCGCTCAGCAGATCCGCCTGCATGTTTTGGACATACGCTGCGACCTCGCGCGCTTTTCCCTGCTCTGACAGCAGCCGTATCTCGCTCAAATGGTGCTTCAGGTCATGGCGGAGCCCGCGCACCTTCTCCTCCGACCGCATCACGACGTTGAGCTGGTTGGAGTAGCTCTCGAGCTGGCGCGCCACGAGGGCGCTCTCCTTCAATTTGATGTACGCTCCCGAAAGCTCATCGCAGATATAGAACACGATCAGATTCAGACAGATGATCCCGGCGCCAAATGCCGTGCCGACAGATCTGCTCTTCTGCTCAAAGGCGATCAGCACGAACACCATGACCACACTGATGAGCGGCAGGAAAATCAAGAGATCCCAATGCTTTAGCGCAGTGTCCTCCTTGATGTTCCTAAAGCAGAACTTCTCCATCACGCGCTCGATCAAATACGCGAGCAGAAAGATGATATAGTACATCTCCCGCCCGTACGCTCCGTCCACTCTGCAGTCGTACAGCATGTACACTGCCAGCGTCTCGCAAAACAGGTTCATCCCCTGGACCAGAGACGCCGCCAGCAGCTTCTTCCCCTGTTTTCCGTGATAGATCTGTGCCAGCAGATACAGTAAAAATACGTCTGCCGCAAATGCTGCCAGCCCTGGCATCGGCAGCATCTCAACCAGACAGACCGCGCACAGATACAACACATACGCCGCCAGTCCCGTTCCTTTTTTTGCGCGCATCACATCAAAAAAGCAATGCATATACCGAAATACGATATACAGCGCTGCGATATGAAACACTATACTCTCATTTACTACCATCTCAAGAATCCTGTCCCCATGCGTAATCCATGATCTGTTTCCGAACCTGTTTCCTGTAGGGCTGGCTGATATTCAGCTGCGCTCCCCCGCTCATCCGCACAAGCTCATAGCTGCACTCACTCATGTGGTTCATGTTGATGATAAACGACTGATGTATCTGTATGAAGTTTCCCGGCAGCACGCCTGCCAGGTCTTTGATCTTTCCGGTAAACTGTGTGACAGACTCCGCCGTGACCATGTTGATCTTTTTATTTTCACTGTAAAAATAATGTATGTCCCTGTAGGGAATCTTACAGCTATAGCCGTTTGCCCTGTACTCGAACACGGTATTGTTCCGGTTGTACAGGCGCAGCGCCTCGTCGATCGTATCATACACATCCTGCGCATTGATCGGCTTTATGAGAAAGTCGATCGGATGGATCTTGAACAGCTCGAGCGCGTAACTGCTCTTCGATGATATATAGGCGATGCTGACATCCTGATCCTCCAGCTCATGGCGGATCTGCCTGCCGATCTGTATGCCGTCCGTGGACACCAGCTCGATGTCCAGGAAGAGCAGGTCGACCGATTTGTTTTTCCGCATATCCTGATACAGCGCCTCCCCCGTATACCAGATCAGAACCTCTATCCCGACCTTATTCCTGTTGTCATACTCGTACACCATCTCCGCGATCTGCGCGCACGCAGCCCGCTCATCATCACAAATACCGACATAATACATATCTGATCAAACCTTTCGATGCTTATTCCTGGCTGTCCGGCTCCTGTGTCTCCTCCGCTGTCACGCGCTCGGGCTCCCTGCCCGACAGCGTGATCTTCCCCGTGTCCACCTTCACCGCCGGACGCACGCCAAATCCTTCCAGTCCGACCGCCTTGTCGCCGCGCAGCAGCCTTGACCGGTACCCGATATCGACGACATAACAGTTGCTTGCCGTGTCCGGCACAGGCTCACGGAGCCACCAGTAATACGCCTCGATCCCCAGCTCGAGTGAATACATGTTGTACCATGTCGTCTGATCCTGCCGGACTGCCTGCGCTGTCGGCCTGGCGCGGATGTTGACGTTCGCCTCGACGAGCCACGACAGCTCTTCCTCCGAGAGCAGATACACCAGATCCGTGCTGCGGATTTCGCCTCCATCGAGCACATTGCCGTTTGTGACGTTCTCCGTCGGAACGATCGCCTCGCGCTCCTCCCTGGTGAAGCCGTTGAGGAATCCCGGCTCGCTCGCATAACCGTTCTTGTGGGAGGACATCGCGCTCGCGACAGGACCGATCCCGTCATAGACCACATTCTCCCTGTCCGAGTTCAGCCATGCCCGGAGATCCGAGTCCGCCCAGCGGCTGTTGCCGCGCACATGCGCCTGCAGCTCCATATTGCTGTCCGCCTCCGTCCTGCCAACGCTCCAATAACTGTTTCCGTCGTCGTCATAGTTAAAGTCCCCGCTGTCTGCCGCGTTGAACGCCTTCATCGTGAGGATATGCTCCGATAGCAGCACCACCTCTCCGCGGTTCCCGTTCCTGATGACCCTCCACTCGATCGGTTCCCCGAGATAGGTTCCGAACAGGACGCGGTCCCCCAGGGCGGGCAGTGTATCACCATCCGCCCGTGGCGTGGCGCCCCGCTCATGAAAGTACATGATGATGCATACCGCCACAACCACCAGGATCTCGATCAGCTCGAGCGCCCTCTTGCGTTTGTCTGTATTCCTGTTTTTCTCCGAATGTAGAATATGCATAACTTCCCTCGACCAGTCTTTCCTTTTCAAAACTTTCTTCTATATATTTTACTATTACTTGTACCGTCTGTGCAATAGGAACTTAGGAACTGTTGGCTTGATGCATCTAAAAGACAGGGAATCACTTCCCTGCCTGACTTCACGATTTTAATGTTCTGGTGGCGTTCAAGACCGCGATGATCATCACGCCTACATCCGCAAAGATCGCCCACCACATATTGACAAAACCAAACGCACCCAGCCCGAGACACGCAAACTTGACAGCCAGCGCGAACACGATATTCTGGTGCACGATGCCCAGCGTCTTTCTCGATATGTTCATGGCTGTGGCGATCTTCGCCGGATCGTCGTCCATCAGCACGATGTCTGCCGCCTCGATCGCCGCATCGGAACCCAGCGCCCCCATCGCGATGCCAATGTCCGCCCTCGACAGCACCGGCGCGTCATTGATCCCGTCCCCGACGAACGCAAGGCGCTCCTTCTCCCCCTTTGACGCCAGGAGCCGTTCCACCTCGGCGACCTTGTCAGCCGGCAGCAGCTCGCTCTTCACCACATCCACGCCAAGCTCCTCCGCCACTGCCTCCGCCACATTTTTCGCGTCGCCCGTCAGCATGACCACCTGCCTGACACCCGCTGCCTTGAGACCCGCGACCGCCGCTCTCGCATTCGGCTTGATGACGTCCGAGATCAGAATATATCCGGCATAGCTGCCGTCAACCGCCACATGGACCTCCGTCCCGGTCTTCTGCGGCACCGTGTACGAAACACCCAGCATCTTCATGAACCTGGCATTTCCCGCCGACACTTTCCTGCCGTCGATGACCGCCGACACCCCGTGGCCGCTGATCTCCTCCACGTCACAGACCCTCGCCGCCTCGATCTGTTTTCCTGTCCTCCTGCCGTATGCGTCCTTCAAACTCTTGCTGATCGGGTGGTTCGAGTAGCTCTCCGCGTAGGCAGCCATCTCGAGCAGCGCGTCTGCTGTCACGCCCTCCGACGCCTCGATCTGTGTCACCTCAAAGACGCCTTTCGTCAGTGTGCCTGTCTTGTCACACACGACATACTTTGTCTCCGAGAGCGCCTCGAGGTAGTTGGAACCCTTTACAAGCACACCTTTTGAGGACGCGCCGCCGATGCCGCCAAAGAAGCTGAGCGGTATGGATATGACGAGCGCACACGGACAGCTGATGACGAGCGTCGTGAGCGCCCTGATCACCCACTGTGACCAGCCCGCCGGATTCCCCATCACGAGGTTTGCCACGGGCGGCAGCAGGGCAAGCGCGAGCGCGCCGATGCACACCGCAGGCGTGTAATACCTGGCAAAGCGGGTGATAAAGTTCTCTGACTTTGATTTCTTCATGCTCGAGTTCTCAACCAGATCCAGGATTTTTGACACGGTGGACTCCCCGAATTCCTTCGTCGTCTCCATGCGGAGCAGCCCTGTCAGGTTCACGCACCCGCTGATCACCTCGTCGCCCTCCCGCACCTCTCTTGGAAGGCTCTCGCCTGTGAGCGCACTTGTGTTGAGCGTGGAGCTCCCCCCCACGACCACACCGTCGATCGGCACTTTTTCTCCCGGCTGCACCACGATCACTGTCCCGACCGCAACGTCGTCAGGATCGACCTGCTCGAGCTGCCCGTCCTGCTCGATGTTGGCATAGTCCGGTCTGATGTCCATGAGCGCCGATATGTTCCTGCGGCTCTTTCCCACCGCATAGCTCTGGAAGAGTTCGCCGATCTGGTAAAACAGCATGACGGCTGTCCCCTCGACATACTCCCCGAGGATGATGGCACCCACTGTGGCGAGCGCCATCAGAAAATTCTCGTCGAATACCTGGCCGTTGACGATCCCGAGCACCGCCTTTCTGAGAATATCATATCCGATGATGAGATATGGTATCAGAAACAGCGCCAGTCTGACATATTGGTTTTCGACCGGCATCAGGCAGAGCACCGCGGCCAGCACGGCAGATATGATAATTCTGAACAGTACCTTTTTTTGCTTCTTCGTCATCTCATTTCACGCCCTTTCCCGAAAGAATACAGTGCCCGCAAGATCCAGGCAAAATACTGTCTCTCACAAAAAGATCTCACAGTCGGATTCGACCTTCTTGCAGTTTTTCAGCACCTCTTTCATGACAGCGGACTCGTCGGCACCCTCCTCAAACTCGACCTTCATCTTCTGCGGCATAAACGCGACTGTCGCCTCCTTCACGCCGTTTGTCCTGTTTGCCGCTTCCTCCATCTTTGCCGCGCACGCTGCGCAGTCCACCTCGATCTTGTATGTTTTTTTCATGGTTGGTCTCTCCTTTTCCCTTTTAATTTCTTTCAAATACCTAAAAATGCTTGTTTCATAGCACCACATCTGTCGGCCGTACTTTCGGCATATGCGCTCTAGTACAGCATTGCGCAAATAACATTGAATACAGCATCTGCTATTTGCACCAGTCCTGCGTTGTCGTCAGTCAACAATGCCACCGCATTGCCTCCTTCCTCCGCCTTGTCCTGTCACAAATATCAGGCACTGTTTTTCACTGTTATTTAGGCAATGCTGTACTAGTCCTCCAGCACATGCTCCATCCCGATGCGTATGATCGCCGAGACGTGCTCATCCGCGATCGAATAATAGATGCTCTTCCCTTCCCGCTTCGTCCTGACAAGCTTGCTCTGCTTTAGGAGCGCCAGCTGATGACTCACTCCTGACTGTGTCAGGTTCAGCTGCTCGGCGATATCCCCCACACACAATTCCCCGTGATCCATCAGCAGGGAAAGGATCGTGAGCCGGGTGGAATCCCCGAATATCTTGAATATCGCTGCCAGATCCTCTATGGTCTCCGGCGTCCCCATCCGGACTCTCCTGTCTGTGTCCCTCAATCAGCCACCTTCCTTTCTCGTGTTCTTCTGCCTGCTGTGATCGCAGACAGCATTGCTTCACTGTTCTGGCAACCTTGGACTTTTCTATGATGCGCAGCATTTTCTTATATGAACATTTAATCATATATTCATTTATTTGTCAAGTAATATATTTACCGTCCCCACAGACCGCAAAAGTCATCTGTCTGTACACGGTCTCCTTCTGTATATCGGCTATGAAATCGTTCAGGCTGCCTCTGTCGCGGATCACGCACACGCCGCTCTGCCCCTCGATCCATCGGTTGCCGGAGGCATACCGCACAAGCCGGCTGTCGATGCAGGCAAGGCGCCGCCCCTGCCTGATGGCATACCTTACCGTGTGCATCGTCCCGCTGTCACACTCCGCCTCGATCACGATCACCCCGTCGCTGATGCCGCTCTGCAGACGGTCCCGCTCCACATACTGGTATCTGCGCACCGGCGTCCCGGCAGGGTACTCGCTGAGCAGACAGCCGCCGCCGGACAAAATCTTTTGCGCAAGGCGGACATTGGCGTGCGGCACGATCTGATCCACCCCGCAGGGCATGACCGCCACACAGGTGCCGCCAGCCGCCAGCGCACCGATCAGCGCATGGGTATCGCAGCCCAGAGCCAGCCCGTTCACCGCGTTGATCCCCATGCTGCCAAGCTCACAGCCGATCCGGTATGCAGCCTCGATCCCCCGGTCCGACACGCGCCTGCTGCCGATCACTGCGATGTTGTGCCTTTGATTGACCGCGCCGATCTCACCCCTGTAATACAGTTCCGGCGGCGGCTTTGTGATCGATGCCAGCCGTCCCGGGTAATCGCTGTCGAATACCGCTGTCCGCCTCATCGTTCCATATTCCCGCACCACTCCAGGATATGATCCGTTCTGATCCGCAGCTTTCCCCCGTAGATATTGACGGGCACCGGTTCTGTCATATCGTGGATCTGTGCATAGATATCAGCCTCAAAGAAAAAGACAACAAGCTGCCTTTTGTATGGATCGAGGATCCAGTACTCCCGCACGCCTGCGTTCTCGTATTTCATGAGCTTTTTGAAATAGTCCCTCCGCTTTGTCGACGGGGAGACCACCTCCAGCACAAAATCCGGCGCGCCGAACACCCTTCCCTTCAAGAGCTTCTCACCGTCGCAGAGTATCAGCACATCCGGCTGTACCATGGTTTTGTCGTCACGATCGAGCTGCACATCGATCGGCGATATACCTGCCTCGCACTTCCCGCCGTTGTCCATGATGTAGTTTGCGATCTGCCTGTAGATCTCCCCCGCAATCTTCTGGTGGTCAAACATCGGCGCTGCCACATCATAGATCACCCCGTCGATCAGTTCCACCCGGAGCTCCTCCGGCATGGCAAGATAATCCGCAACCGTATATTCGCCCTGCTTTTTTTCCCGCGGACTGCCATACGAAAAGGCTGCGCTGTCGCTCAGCGCCATACCGCCGTCCCGGTCCTTCAGCACCTGCTCCAACGCCTGCAGCGTCGCGTACCGCGGATGTTCCGTATCCCCCGAAAAGATCTTCTGGACAGTCCCCAGCGGCACTCCCGACAGCTCCGAAAGCTGCGCATAGCTGTAGCCCCTCTCCAGTTTTCTCTGTTTCATTTCCTCTATCGTCATATCCGCTCCTCCTGATGTTTTCTACTCAAAAGAATACACCTGTTCTCATCTTTTGTCAACCGTTTTCTTTCCGTTTTTCTGTTTTGTTTCCATTTTATCTCCGTCTGAAATCGAACAGAAAAAGACTCCCAGAAAACTGGAAGTCTTTTTAGATACCTACATGCCTACCATGCCGCGATCTGCATCGCCCCGGCTCCCTGCCTGCCATAGCGCGCGCTGCCCGCTGGCAGCAGGACTGTCCCCGTGATCTGTTCCCTTGCCACGTAGAGCGTGCTGTCCGCCCGGGCACTCATACTCCACTTGACCAGCGCCATGCGCCCCTGCTCGATCTCAATACATGTAATGCAGCGGGGGTGGACACAGCTGCCTGTATTATAATAGTAGGAAGGTTCTGCCGGCATCACCGGGCGGTGCGTGTGCCCTGTGATCAGGATGCGCCTGTTTTCGGAAGCCCACTGGTCCAGCCTCGTCTCGCATTTGTTTTTCACGCGGTAGTTCTTCGCCGCGCTCGTCGGATCCAGCACGCCCATATTTTCCAGAGGACTCCACACATAGCGCACCAGGAAACACGCCACACGCCAGAAAGTCGAGTTGAGCAGGCTCGCCTGGTGCCCGTGTGTCAGATACAGGGTGCGCTGCGGCATATTGGCAGGGCTCAGTATGATCCCCTCATAAAAGGGAAACGGAAGCTGCAGTGTCCTTTTTCTTTTGACCATATCATGGTTTCCATAGAGCAGATAAAGCCTGTTCTCCCGGTGCAGCCGCACGAAAATATCAAAGATGTCGTCATGGACCTCGACGATCGTTTTCATGCTGCGGTTTTCCCAGAGTTCGTCGCCGTCGCCAAGTTCAATGTAGGTAAACCCTCTCTGACAATAGTGCTTTAGCGCCGCCAGATACAAGTGCTGGTTTTTCAGGAAATTGTCCGAGGACGTCCCCACCCCTCTGTGACAGTCGCTCATCAGAACGTATCGGGAGCGATGCGTGAGCGGCAGGACCGGAGCATCCCGAAAAGCATGCTCCAGTCTCGAAGAGACACTCATAGACGTCCCTTCCTGCAGCACCTCTTGTGGCAGCAGCGCCTGTTCTTATGACAGCGCCTGTGAAACCGGCGCATCCGGAGAAGCTTCCTGAAAGCCCCCGGCAGAAAATAATACAGGCACAAAACCCTGTCCTCTGTACACTGAAAAGGCCTCGTGACCCACAGATACAGCCGGCAGAAAATCTTGTTCTTCCACTGGGAAAACCGCCGCCAGAAACGTGTACACAGCTTATAATGCCTCTCTACCGCGCGGGCAAAGTTCACTGTCACGCAGAAGCCGTTCACCCTGAAATCCTGTTCCGTGTACCCCGCAGCGCACAATCCATTGACAAACGCACACTGCATTCTCTTGTCTGTAAATCGGATCGTCGCTTTCATGATCAGCTCTGACGGCCACACAAAGCATCCTGTGAAAAAGGCGGTGAGCCACCAGTGTGTCTGCGAGACCTGCACGCAGCTGCCGTTTTCGCCGCAGAGCAGGAAGGAACATTTCAGCAGCTCCTCGTCAGACGCGGCTGTGAACATGGTCGTCTTATACTCCTTTTCGGGGACGATACCGTCCGCATGGTAGATACCGATCTCCGCCCCCGCGTTGATGCCGTACTGTCCTTTCCAGAACTCGATCAGCCATGTCCTGCCGTTGTAGTCAAAATATACCGGCAGGGAGTCAAAAACCATCTGGAAACGCGGCGCCATGTAGTCGTAGAACCAGGTATACCCCGCCTCCCGCTGCCACGCATCCAGGGTGCTGGAGAAGAAACCGTACTTGTCATGATAACAATACCCGAACGGTCTGACGATCTCGTCTACCTTGCAGCATTTCTGGCACGGATCCATGCACTGGATCCTGCATACGATCCTCCGCTTTCGCCACCAGAAGAAGACACTGCAGAAAAGTGCCATGAGTAAAAAGATCACTAACAATAGATACATAAGTCATATTCCAATCTATCATTTTATTATAGTTTATGTCGAAATATGACTATTTGTGTAAAATTCCCCGGATATAATTTTCAGATCACAGCAATTCCTTCAAGATCTGATTGACTGACACAGGATCCGCCTTGCCCTTCATCGCCTTCATGGTCTGCCCCACGAGGAATCCGATCGCCTTTTCCTTGCCGTTTCGGTAATCCTCCACGGACTGCGGGTTTGACGCGATCACCTCACCGATCGTCGCTCTGAGCGCACCCTCGTCGCTCACGGTCTTTAAACCCTTTTCCTCCACGTACTGCTCCGGATCGATATTCCCGTCAAACATCACCTCAAACACTTCCTTGGCAACAGTCAGGTTCACCGCCTTGCTGTCCACGAGCCGGATCAGCTTCGCGAGATTTTCCGGGGAGAAAAGGATCTCCTCCGGATCCATGTTCTTTTCCTTTAACAGCCTGAGTGTCTCGCCCATCAGCCAGTTTGACACCTTTTTGGGCTGACCGCAGATCGCAACAGTCTCCTCAAACAAATCTGCCATATGCTTCGAATCCGTAATGATGCCGATATCGTACTCCGGTATGTCAAACTCTTTTCTGTAGCGCTCCATCTTCTCCTTCCGAAACTCCGGCTGGCTGTCCCTGATCTGCTTTATCCACTCGTCACTGATGTAGACGGGCACAAGATCGGGATCCGGGAAATATCGGTAATCCTGCGCATCCTCCTTAGAGCGCATCGCGTAGGAGTACTCTTTTGCGTCGTCCCACCGCCTCGTCTCCTGCACAACCTGCTGCCCCGACTCCAGCAGGTCGATCTGCCGCTCGCTCTCACCCGCGATCGCGTGTGTGATCGCACGGAACGAGTTGAGGTTCTTCATCTCCGTCCGCGTGCCAAATCCCTCTGCGCCCACTTCCCTGACCGAGAGATTCACGTCCGCGCGCATGGAACCCTCGTTCAATTTGCAGTCGGATGCGCCGAGATACTGTATGATCATGCGCAGCTTTTCGAGATAGGCGATGACCTCCTCCGCGCTGCGCATGTCCGGCTCCGACACGATCTCGATCAGGGGCACGCCGGAGCGGTTGTAATCCACCAGTGAACAGTCCTCCCACTCGTCGTGGATCAGCTTCCCGGCGTCCTCCTCCATGTGGATCTCATGGATCCCTATGGACTTTTTCCCCGCCGCAGTCTCGATCTCCACATGACCGTCCCTGCAGATCGGCAGGTAGAGCTGGCTGATCTGGTAATTCTGCGGGTTATCGGGATAAAAATAATTCTTCCTGTCAAACTTACAGCACTGTGTCACCGCACAGTTTGTGGCGAGTCCGACCGCCACCGCATAGTTCACGACCTGTCTGTTCAGCACAGGCAGCGAGCCCGGCATACCTGTACATACCGGGCAGGTGTGCGTGTTGGGCGCCCCGCCGAACGCGGTGGAGCAGCCGCAGAAGATCTTTGTCTTCGTCGCAAGTTCCACATGGACTTCCAGACCGATCACGGTCTCATATTGCTTTGCCATTGTTCCCTCTCCTTAACCTTTCATTGAAATCGAGTATTGAGTATCGAGTATCGGGTATCGCACAAGCCGCAATGTGCATACTTGTCGCGATCTCAGCCCTCTCTGTTCTGTTCATAGGTGTACGCCGCCTGTATCAGCTTCTTTTCCTGAAAACTGTCCGCGATCAGCTGCAGGCCGATCGGCAGCCCCCCGGAATCCGTTCCGCACGGAACCGAGATCCCTGGCAGCCCTGCCAGGTTCACGGATATCGTATAGATATCCCCGAGATACATTTTCAGCGGATCCGACAGGCTCTCCCCAAGCTTCGGCGCAGTCGTGGGCGCCACTGGTCCGAGGATCAGGTCATACTTTGCAAAGGCGTCGTCAAATGCCTTTCTGATCATCGCCTTCACTTTCAGTGCCTTGAGGTAATAAGCGTCATAGTACCCGGAACTGAGCACGAACGAACCGAGCATGATCCTGCGCTTCACCTCCGCGCCAAAGCCCTCGGAGCGCGTCTTTTTGTACATGTTGTGAAGCCCCTCGCACGCGTCAGTCCTATGCCCGTATTTGACTCCATCAAAGCGCTCCAGATTCGAGCTTGCCTCCGCCGACGCGATCGTGTAATATGCCGGGATCGCGTACTCGACGAGGCTCAAGTCAAACATTTCGACGACAGCACCCTTTTTTTCAAGCACCTTCGCCGCCGCCAGCACCGCCTCCTTCACTTCCGCGTCAAGTCCCTCGCCAAGATAATCCCTCGGAATGCCGATCTTCATACCGCTGACATCATCGACCAGCGCCGATGTGAAGTCGGTGTCCTCCCGCCTGACCGATGTCGAGTCCTTCGAGTCGTGCGACGCGATCAGCTCGAGCACCGCGGCGCAGTCCGCCACGTTCTTTGTCAGAGGTCCGATCTGGTCGAGCGAGGAACCGTACGCGATCAGCCCATAGCGCGAGACCGTGCCGTATGTGGGTTTCAGACCGACCACGCCGCAGAACGATGCCGGCTGTCTGATCGAGCCGCCCGTGTCTGAACCGAGCGCGAAGAAACATTCGCCCGCCGCCACTGCCGCCGCGGAACCGCCCGACGAGCCGCCCGGCACATGCGCCGTGTTCCACGGATTCCTGGTCTCGCCGTACGCGGAAGTCTCCGTCGTGGAGCCCATCGCAAACTCGTCCATATTCGTCTTGCCGATGATCACTGCACCCGCCTTCTCGAGACTGACCACCGCCTCCGCCGAAAATGTCGGCACAAAATGCGCTAACATTTTCGAGGCGCAGGTGGTGAGCAGATCCTGTGTGCATATGTTGTCCTTGACCGCCACCGGAACGCCCGCGAGCAGCCCTGTCAGCTCCCCCTTTTCAATTTTTGCCTGCGCTTCCGCTGCCGCCCTCATCGCCTGCTCCCTGTCGATCGTCACGTAGGCATTGATGTCCTTCTCCCGCGCATCGATCCTTGCGAGCACCGCCTCCATGGCATCTGTCGCAGTGATCCTGCCCTCCCTGATCGCCGCGGAAAGCTCCACGGCGCTGTATTCTAAAATATCCATACACAGTCTCCAATCCGAAAAACCGCCGCCGCAGTTCTTCTAAACACCAGTTAACTTCATCACACAAATATGGTTTCGCGCAGATCGCTGCCATCTGTTTCCTTCATTCAAAAGTTTTCGGCACCATGAACATATTGTCCTTCACGCCGGGCGCATTTCTCAGCGTTTTCTCACTCTCATCACCGTTTGTCACCACATCCTCGCGGAACACGTTCTGCACCGGAAATACATGTGACATCGGCTCGATGCCTGTCGTGTCAAGCTCCGCCAGCTTGTCGATATAGTCGAGCATCTTTCCCATGTCCTTCTTTGCCTGTTCCCGCTCCTCGTCCGAAAGCTCCAGCTTGGCGAGGATCCCTACATACTCGATCGTCTCATCCGTAATCTTATCTGCCATATTGTCCTCCTGGTTTTATATTCCATGTTTTATATTCCATGTTTTATATTCCATATAGAACGCCTGCCCCTGGCGTTTTCAATCCCTAATCTTGATGTGCACTTCCCGAAGCTGCTGCTCCGTGACGTCGTTCGGGGCACTGCACATCAGATCCTGCGCGGAACTGCTCATCGGGAACGCGATGACTTCCCTGATGTTCTCCTCGTTTTTGAGCAGCATGAGCATTCTGTCAATGCCGGGCGCCATGCCTGCATGGGGCGGTGCGCCAAACTGAAATGCCTGATAGAGCGCACCGAACTTTGACTTTAGCGTCTCCTCGTCGTAACCCGCGATCGCAAATGCCCTCACCATGATATCCATGTCATGGTTTCTGACCGCGCCGCTCGACAGTTCCACGCCATTGCAGACGATATCATACTGGTATGCCAGGATATCCAGCGGGTCTTCACGGTCAAGCGCCTCCAGACCACCCTGCGGCATGGAAAACGGATTGTGTGTGAAACCGATCTGCCTCGTCACGGGATCCAGCTCGTACATCGGAAAATCGTTGATATAGCAAAAGCGGTATGCATGCTTCTCGCACAGATCCAGCCTGTCGCCAAGTTCGATGCGAAGCTGCCCTGCATAATAGTTTGCCCGATCCTCCCTGTCCGCGATAAAGAAGATCGTATCGCCGGCCTCAAGCCCTGCCATCGCGGCGAGCTCTGACTTCATCCCGTCCGGAATGAACTTGTCGATCGGTCCCTTGTAGGTCATATCGGCCGCCACTTCCAGGTAGCCAAGTCCCCCCATTCCCATACCGGTCGCAAAACCCAAAAGCCTCTCGTGAAAGCCCTTCGACATCTCAGCATGCACCCGGATCGCCCGCACTGTCCTGCCGATAAAAGGCTTGAACGAACATTGCTGGAAAAAGTCCGTCACATCTATGATGCGCAGCGGATTCCTCAGATCCGGCTTATCCGTGCCAAACTCGAGCATTGCCTGCCGGTAGCTGATGACCGGATACGGCGCCTGTGTCACCGCATAGCCCTCGGGCGCAAACTTCTCAAATGTGGCGGACAAGACTTCCTCCCCCGCTCTGAACACGTCCTCCTGCGTGGCAAAACTCATCTCAAAATCAAGCTGGTAAAACTCTCCCGGCGAGCGGTCCGCGCGCGCGTCCTCATCGCGGAAACACGGTGCGATCTGGAAATATTTGTCAAACCCGGACGCCATCAGGAGCTGCTTATACTGCTGCGGCGCCTGCGGGAGCGCATAAAATTTTCCCTTATATTTTCTGGACGGGACAATATAGTCGCGCGCACCCTCCGGCGACGACGCGCACAGGATCGGCGTCTGGATCTCCAGAAATCCCATCTCTGTCATCTTCTGCCGCAAAAAACCGATCACCTGCGAGCGGAAGACGATATTGTCCTTCACCTTTGCATTCCTCAGATCCAGATAGCGGTATTTTAAGCGGACGTCCTCCCGCGTCTCCTTCGATGTCATGATCTCAAACGGGAGCTGGCGGTACACTTTCCCGAGCACTGTCACCTTTCCTGCCTCCAACTCGATCGTCCCGGTCGGGATCCTCGGATTGTAGGTGTCCTCGTCCCTTTTCTCAACTATGCCTTCGACGGAAAGGCACATCTCGCGCACAATGCCGTCCAGAAGCGTCGTGTCCCGCATGACCACCTGCAGGACACCGTACATATCCCGCAGGTCGACGAAGGACACCCCGCCGTGGTCGCGGATATTCTCCACCCAGCCCGCCACCTGCAGCGTCTGTCCAATATGCTGCTCACTGATCTCTTTCAACGTAATGTCTCTGTACATTTCAAACCCTCCCTTTAGGTTCACAGCCCCTCGCACTTCAAGCGCAAAAGGACTCCGAAAACCTATGGTTGCGCATCCCTCCAGATGTTGTATTCTAATATATTATGACAATCTAATACACACATTGGCAGATGCTGTTATAAGTGACAAAAATCCCGGAATACAAACTGTATTCCGGGACGGATAATCTGAAATATACCCGCGGTACCACCCGCATTGACAAAACCAACGTTTCATCCTCTCCTGGGAACTGCAACAGATCACTTTGCACTCCCCCGCGTTTAACGCACGCCCACGTACTACCCTACTAGCATATCGATAAAACCATATGTTTTCAGACAGTCTGCTCCGGAGTGTTCCCTTCGTCAGCTTCCGCGGACAGCGCTCTCAGTCGGTGACGCCGTCTTCCTGTCGTTTTCATTGGCAAGAGTCTCCTTCATGGCATTTGATAAATGTAGTCATTCTATTTTTATACAATCTCATTTCTATTCCAGGTTTTTTCTTAGGATAGCACATGTCTAAATTCATTGCAAGCGTTTTTTCTATTTTTCGATTGATTCTATGTAGACTGATAACTCCGGATATGCCTCCTTGTTATCCCTGATCAGCCATCTTTTGAAAGCTGCAAATGGCGAACTGTCCCTCAGCTGCCGCTGTAATAGAAACATTAAATCCTCCTTTTCTTCACCCTCAGCTTCCCTGTATTCACGGATATATTCCTTAAACTCCGAAAGTTCTTTTCTTAAAATCCTTCTCAGTATCGTAGCCTCCATCTTCTTTTGAGGCGTAGAACCGTAGTAGACTTCCTGCAAGAGCCTTACCGTATTTTGTGTTTCCACCCGATCGTCCAGTATCTCAAACAGCAATTTCTCATCCGTTCCAAAATACCCCTCTTTTCGAAAAGCGATCAGCTCCTCTACATTCTCTTTCGTGCAATCGATGATGGGATCAAACTTTTCAAGCTTTGTATTATTGCAGTGTGCACAGGCTAAAAAGAGATTGTTCCAATCATACTTTAATGCTGTATTTCCGTGATGGGGCGTCAAATGTTCACCTTTTGCATTTCCAGGGAATCGATGGCTTTTTTTACTTTTTCTGTCATTTTCCGTTCCACTTTGATCATAACTGCCTTCCTTCCAACTCCAAAAACATATCTGTCAGCTCTGGCAAAAAACCTTTTGGAATCTTTCGAAGTTCACTTCGGATCCTGGCTCTCTCTGCATGCTCTGCCTCAGTCAAATCTGATCTTTCTTTCAGGCACTTGTATCTGTTGATTTTTTCTTTTATTTTATCCGAATATTCATCCACTCCAAAAAATCCCTCTGCAAGATCCTCTGATGAATATACCGACAGATCCTCCACTTCTATACAATTTTCCAGATCATATACTTTGACATTCGAGAGGGAATTCAAAACATATGGCGAATGCGTCGTGACAATAAACTGGATCCTCGGAAAAAAGTCCGTCAAAAAGGGCAGGATCTTCTTTTGCAGACCAATGTGGAGATGGGTTTCCACCTCATCGATCAATACAACTCCCTCTATGTCATATTGACTGATCCCATCCCCCAAAAGCCAGTTCCGATCCATCCTTAAAATCAAATCCGACACAATCTGGATAACAGAAGAATACCCATCTGAGAGCGTCTCAAGATTGAAAGGGACTCTGCCAGATTCATGGATCTTAAAACGGTACTCTTTATAATCGTATTCCAGATCGATCGTATCGTTATCTAACAAAACCCTCAGCGCTCCCACAAACCGTTCAAACCATTTCTGGATCCGCTCGACAATGACCATATCACCTTCATTTCTTGCATATGCCTGCTGTGTCTTCAGATGCACCATATATTGCTGAAGAAGTTCCCCTGGCCGGGAATTGACCGCATAGGCATCACTCAGCTTGATATCTACAACCCCTTGTGCGCGGGCGATCTGTGTTTTTCTCCCCGCTGGAAAATATGCTGTCACAAAATCCCCCTGGGCGTATAAAGTCTCTATGTGCGCGCTGTCATTGAATGAAATCTTCACCCCAGCCGCATATTTTTCTACCTGCTCTAAAGCAAACTCATAATTCTTTTTTATTTCTGATTTCTCTGTTTCTGTCGCTGCTTTATTTATGGACTCTTCTATCATTGAGATTTGAGGAATATATAATTCAACTAAAGACTTAAATCTTTTGTCATTTATCGCCTGTAGATATTTTTGCAATGCAACCAGCAAAGAAGTCTTCCCCGATCCGTTTTTGCCGGTAATGATCAATTGCTGCCTGTGTTCTTTGTTTAAGGAGATCTCTGTATTCGATAAATGTCTCAGCTTATCGATATTTATCTCTGTAATATAATGTTCCATGCTCCCACTCCCCCACATATTATCTATAGACTCTCGGAGTCTCTTTGTACCTGAAAGCGCCCCGAGAGCCTATAACTATAATACCCTATGCCTCATACTATATCAAGGATAAATATCCGCAAACCTGCATATACCACATGCAGCCTATATACGTCTTGTCTCTTTCGTCCTCCCGCAGAAGATCACCCCCGCAAGCAGCAGCACCGGAAAAATGATTCCCGCCAGAACGCCCATTTTCAGGTCATCGCCCAGCGCGCCCGACACCATCCCGACCAGCGTAGGACCTCCCGAACAGCCGATGTCACCGCCCAGCGCCAGCAGTGCGAACATCGCCGTACCGCCCTTTGGCAGCGATGCAGACGCCTTGCTGAACGTCCCCGGCCACATGATCCCGACAGACAGCCCGCAGACTGCACAGGCGATCAAACAAAACTGCGGAACCGGTATCAGGGAAATTCCCAGATAAGACAGTATGCACAGACAGCAGCTGTAGACCATAAAGCGTTCCAGATCGATCCTGTCCCCGTATCTGCCGTAAAACAGTCTGGACGTCCCCATCAGAATGGCAAACGCCAGCGGTCCGGCCAGATCACCTGCCGTCTTGGAGATGCCAAGTCCTTTTTCCGCAAACGTCGATGCCCACTGGCTCACCGCCTGCTCACTCGCCCCCGCACAGATCATCATGACCAGCAGTACCCAGAATACCCTGATCCCGAACAGCTCCTTCAACTGTGTACCCCCGCAGTTCTTTTGCGATCTGGCCAAACGCTTTCAAATGGTATGCAGGATCATATTATTAGTTGACATTAAAATACGGATTTTTCGTCCAAAAGACAATGCAGTCCACAACCTCCGGAGATAAAGTGATCTTGGCTGATCTGATGTGCGTTTATTGGATTGCGCACATATAAATATCCTTCCTTTATTCTATTCAAGAACCATTCGGAATGATAATTCGGAATATCCGTTCTGCGGCTGACACTCAATATCACGATATCATTTCCTTTCAAACTTAAAGGATCGCCCTGCAAAGAGAAGCGCTTTCCAAGATCAAAACCGTTTGATCTTTTTTGTCGTATTTTTCTCAAATTCCGTCTCGCGCACCTTGATCTTGAACACCCTCTTGTAGAGCGGCGCGCCCTGATTGTACGCGTCGATGATCTTCTGCAGCTCGCTCTGGATATCCTTGATCTTCTTCTTGCCGGCATACTCGTAATCCGGGAAGATCTCCGCCTCGATCACGCCCTCGCTCTCGCGCACGAGCACCTCCTGCACGAGCCGGTTCTCGGCAAGCTTGTTCTCGATCTCCTCCGGGGAGACATTCTCTCCGTTTGGCGTGATGATCAGGTTCTTCTTGCGCCCTGTCAGAAAGATGAAGCCATCCTCGTCCACATACCCGAGATCCCCGGTCTTTAACCAGCCGTCTTCCAGCGTCTCCTCCGTCTCCTTCGGCATGTTGTAGTAGCCCTGCATGACGCTCGATCCCTTTACCCAGAGCTCCTCGTCCACGACCTTTGCCTCGCAGTTTGGCATCAGTCTGCCGACGGAGCCGTCTTTCATAAAATCACCGTAGTTCGTGCTGATGACGGGCGAGCACTCTGTCATGCCGTAGCCCTGCCAGATCGTGATCCCATATTTTTTAAACATTTCCAGATATGCAGGATTGAGATATGCCCCGCCGCTGCACACCGTGTGGAACTGCTTACCAAACACTTTTGCCTTGACGAGCGGTGCGGGGATCCACGCCGCCTCCTCGAGCTTCTTTGCGAGCGTCTCGATCATCAGCGGCACCATCAGGATCATGTTCGGCTCAAACAGCTTGATGTTCTTCGCGACGCGCAGCAGCGAATCGTTGATGCAGATCACCGAGCCGATGGAAATGCCTTTCAAGATATCCATGCTGAGACAGTACGCGTGGTGGATGGGGAGGACTGACAGGATCACGATGCCGGACTCCAGTCCCATGTCCAGGCAGGTCGCGTTCTCCGCCAGATTCCTGTGTGTGAGCATGACACCCTTGCTCTTGCCCGTCGTGCCGGATGTAAACATGATCGTCGCCAGCTGGTCCGGCTGCGGCGTGTAGTCAAACCCCGCGCTCTGTGCGCCGATCAGCTCCCACATGGACTGCTCCTTTGCGATCCCGTGCGGCTCGCTCATGCAGAGGATGTGCTCAAGCTTCGCGCAGCGCTCGGATGCCATCTGCGCCACACCTGCCTTTGCCTCGTCATAGACAAGCGTCGTGACATCCGCGCGGTCGATCAGCTCACACAGATCTGTCTCCGGTAGATTGGCGTCGAGCGGCACGACCACGCTCCCGCTGTCCGCCGTACCGAAGTACGCGACCACCCACGAGTAGGAGGTCGGTCCCACGATCGCGACATGTTTTCCCTGCTGCCCCAGCGCAGCCAGCACGGCTGAAAAACATTCCGTGTCATTTTTCAGCTGCGTGTACGTCCTGGACTCTATTTTTACTTCCTTTTTCCCGCTGTCCGCGCTGTTCTTTATCTTGTATCGGAACGCATCCTGCGCGCCAAAGTCCTGCTCTGCCGCAGCAAGCAGTTGCCGTATGGTACTATGCATTTTGCCCATATCCTTCTCCACACCTTTCTGTTCTATTCCTTCGCTACTTCCTGCCCCTGTACATAAAATCTGGTGCTTCCATAACTGTCTACGAAAGCACCAGACAAACGTTTGTTATGAAATCTTCTCCAGATACGCCACTGCCTCCTGCACGGTGCGGATATTGGCCGCCTCCTCGGGATTCACTTCCACGTCAAGCTCATCCTCGATCTCCCCGAGCATACTCATGAAGTCAAAAGAGCTAAAACCAAGATCCTCCATAAAACGGGACTCCGGCTTGATATCCTCCTTCTTTACCTCAACATAATTTGTGATCAGATCTGTCAACTTATCAAACATTGCTTACCCTGCCTTTCCTGCACAGGAATGCCTCCGGGCATTCCTGTCCTGAATAGTTACCGTTACACTTTATTGTACCACAACACGATCCCCTGCGAAAGTTGATTTTATCAGATCAGCTTTATCACATCGCCGATCTTTAAGTTCGGATTCTCGATCCCCTTGAACATGATCTTGCACATATAGTAGTAAAACAGTTCGAGCGCCTCCCTGCTGTACGCTTTCGTCTGATGCTCAAAGCTAAAGTCCAGACCATTGTCCTCCGGCCTGTGCATCACAGTCAGATAGAGACCGTCCGCATAGTAGCCGTTCCCGTACCGCTTTGTCTTGTACCGGATATCGCCCAGGTCGACCAGTCCTTTTTCACGCAAAGTCGCAGGCTGGTATGTGAGCGCCACCGTCTCATATCCCATGCCAAGTGGTGTCTTGTAGACATCTTTCTTGTAGTTCATACACTCCACCGGATCAAAATTCACATAGCGGAACGTCTCATTCTGCCTGTCCCTGATCTCAAAGATGCCTTCCAGGAATGTCTTGTCCTCCGGAATGATCGTGCGGAACGGAAAACTGTGGATGCGCGTGCCGCCCGATTTCTTCTCGAGCAGTGTCGCCCTGCGCGCATACGCAACCATCATGGACACATCGTCACAGTTGTTCATCTTCTGCAGATACGTACGGATCCCCATGATCAGCAGGCACTGCAGCGAGATGTGCTGCCGCTCGCAGAAAGTCATGAGGCGCTCCGTCGGCTCGCCCTCCAGATGGAAGATATCGATATCAGCCGCAAAACTGTCGGAACCTGTCGGCGCTGCCCTGAGATTGGGGTTGCCCGTCGCCCTCCTTGCGTCGTCGAGACGCTTCCTGCCCTCGATGCCGTTGTAGATCGGTTCCGGCGCCTCAAACAGCTTGTGGAAATAAGCGCGGTCCCTCGCCTGTGCCTTGCTGCCCGCCTCGTACGCAAAGTCCTTCTCGATCTGCTCGACATAGGAGCGCATGTCAGCCGGGTACGGTACATTCTCAAAGTTCGCATTGCAGTACAGCTCGATGACATCCTTCATAAATCCGATCAGCGACTGCGCATCGAGAAAACGGTGGTCGCCCACGATGTACATTCCCTCAAACCCGTCCGGCGTCCTGATGATGACAACCTTGTTCATCGGCTCGTCCTGCCCGAACGGCACGCGCGTCCACTTTGTCATCTCAGCGTCCGCTTCCTCCATGGTCTTTCCCGTAAAATCGACAAACTCGATCTCGCGGTCCTCCTTGTCGACGATATACTGATACCACTGCTTCTCCTTCTCGTCATACACAAGTCTGGCACGCATGGACTCACAGCGCCCGTACGCCTTGTAGATCGCCTTTCTGAGCTCGTCAATGTTCAGATCGAACTCGATCGTAAGGCTGCTGCCGACATTGAGGATCTCCTGCCCCGGACTGTACTGTGAATAGTAAAAATGATACTTCTGTGCCGCGGTTAACGGGTACGTCTTATAACCTTTTCTTGTTTTCATGTTCTTCCTCCATGTTTCCTGTCCTTACAAATCCGGGACAATGCAAATTTGCCGTGAAAAAACCACCGCATATGTTTTTTTCACATGATCTCCTCAAAAAATTCATCCAGTGCCCGCTCATAACTCTCTGTGTCCTTATAATAGCTCTCCGCGTGTGCCGCACCCTCCACTTCCAGGATCTTCTTTGGCGACGCACAGCAGTCATAGATCTCACGGCACATATGATACGGCACAAACGTGTCCTTCGTGCCATGGATAAATAAGATCGGAACCTTTGCCTTCGCCACCTCGCGCTTGGCGTTGCACTCGTCCATGCCGTACCCCGCAAGCCTCCTGTTCAGGATATCCGCTCCCGGGATCGCCGGAAATGCAGGCAGATGGTACATATTTTTGAGCACGTGCGTGAACACTTCCTTCGGCGAGGTAAAGGCACAGTCAGAGACGATCCCCCTGACCTGACCTGGCAGATCCAGCCCGCTTGCCATCAGCACCGTCGCACCGCCCATGCTCGTCCCGTGAAGCACGATCTCAACATCGTCGCCGAGCTCCTGCACCACCCAGTCGATCCACACGAGGGCGTCTTTCCTGTCAAGACAGCCAAATCCGATGTACTCACCCTCGCTCTCGCCGTGCGCCCTCGCGTCCGGCAGCAGCATCGCATATCCCCTGTTGAGATAGTAGCCTGACAACCCTATATAGTCGGACATGCCCTGGCTGGTATACCCGTGAAAACAGATCGCAACTTTTTTCCTGTCCGCACCTGCATCGGTGCCTGCTTCCTTTTTGAGCGCGGGAAAATATGTCGCGTGGAGTTTCAGACCGTCAAAAGATGTCTGGTAGACATCCTCGTGCGCCTGCTCCAGCATAAAAGCCTTGCGCTTTTCCATAAAAGGCGCGTACTGACTCCAGTCGGTGCCGGACATCTTGATCGTCCGCTCCACCTTCGCGTTCCCCCGTTTCATCGTCCTTCTGTAAAAATATGCGATCTCTCCAATGCCTGCCGCCGCAAGAATCCCCGCACAGGCTGCAGCTTTTTTCAGTTTTCCCATTCGTCCGCCTCCACACTACAATCACTCTCTATTACAATCACTTACTTACAATCACTTACTATCATAACCATACTTTTACGATCACTTACTTTTTGTCTGCCTTCTTCTTCTCTTCCTTCCTGGCTTCCTTGAGTTCTCTCTTCAACTCCTTTTTCTTTCGCTGGATGATATCGTTCAGCTTCAACGCCTTGTCAATGTTTCCTTCCACTCGCAGCTTCTGCGTCGTGAATGCCCACACCGGATCCATCTGACCCTCGGCGATCTTGCGGAACACCTCCGGTGAGCTGATAAACATCGCATCCCTGTCATAGTACTCGTACGGCTCCACGTAGAGCACGCCGTCCTTCACCTCCACATAGAACGCGCCGCCTGCCTCCTCGTCCTCGATGTTGAACTGATATGCCAGATGCTCGTGGATGTCGCTCACATCAGCTCCCATAAATTTCCCTTTGATCTCATAAAAAAAATCTGCGTATGTCATGTTCTTCCTCCATCAATTAAATTCAGTACAAACTTTCCAAACCGCCGTCGGTTCCGGCGGTATTATTTGACTCGTTTCGACCGCCAGTCGACTTTGTTTAATCTTATCCTACCATACTTTTCGACCGTCGGTCAAGTGCATTTTCCCCGAATTTGCGTCCTCTTTTATTTTATTTTTGTAACACTATTTACAATTGTTCCCGCAATGCAAATGTGCTATACTTTCATTAACTATCTGTACTATATAACTATATAATAGTAATCCTGCAGCCAATTACGCGCACTATATATAATGCAACATCATGAAAATTCTGCAGTCAGTTACACATACTATATATACAAATGGCGCATAATGAAAATCCTGCAGCCAATTACGCGCACTATATATAATGCAACATCATGAAAATCCTGCAGTCAGTTACACATACCATATATACAAATGGCGCATAATGAAAATACTGCAGTCAATTACACACACTATATATAATGCAACATCATGAAAATCCTGCTGAGAAAAATGAAAAATATGATACGAACGTTGAGATAAGAGATGCGGACAACCATAACCACAGACAATCACAGAAAGGTGGCATCGCTCATGCCCGAACTAAAAAAGAATGAAAAAAAATATAACCTGATCCTGGACGCACTCCAGCAGCTCCTGGAGGACAGGAAAATACAGAACATCTCCGTCAGCGAGATCGCACAGAAAGCGGGCATTGGCAAGGGGAGCATCTACTACTATTTCCCCTCGAAGGAGGCGATCCTCGACGCTCTCATCGAGCGAAGCTACGAGCAGCCGCTCTCCACCGCGAAGAACCTGGCAGCGCAGACGGACGTCTCTCCATTTGTGCGCATGGCGATGCTGTTCCAGGCGTGCCAGAACTCCTCAGTCGCCTTTATCAAGCAGAACGACAGCTCCTCCGGCAGCACAAGTGCCCAGGATCTGGCATTTCTGCACCAGAAGTATCTCTCGCACGTCGTCTCCGAGCTAAAACCAGCCCTGACAGAGATCATCAAACAGGGCATCGATAAAGGCGAGATCCACTTTGACTATCCCGCCGCCCTCGCAGAGATCGTGCTGATCGTGATCGCCGTAAAGCTTGACAACTCCCTGCTCCCCTCCACTGCAGCGGAAACACTTGACACCCTGCAGGGACTCATCTCACTGCTCGAGAAAGGCACCAGGGTCACTCCCGGAACACTCAGCTATCTGCTGATGACGCCCTATCGTGACCAGACCGAAGAGTGACCTTCTCAGTCAGGCAGGGGATCCCTGTTTCCCCTGCCCGCCCGCTATCGCGATGCCCTCTGCAGTTTTTCACCAGATAGACGAATTCGTCCTTGTAGTCGTCTGCATCCGTATAGTTTTCGATCCTATCTTTTGGTCATGCATTCCCGGTACACCTTCTTGAAAGCGGTGGGAAGCGCGACCTCATGCTCCAGCTGCGCATCAGACACCCATGTAAAGTCATGGCAGGTTCCCTCGTTTTCACAGGTGACGATCCAGCACGCCATGTGCCATTCGATATGGGTAAAAACATGCTTTAACTGTTTTCTGCCATCCTCGGGCGCCTTGACCTCCCGCACCAAAAAACCTCTCTCCGCAAGCCAATGCAAAACCTGCTGCTCGTCCAATATGCCGTCCGCGTTCGGCAGTTCCCACATCCCCGACAGTATTCCCCTGCCCTCCCGTTTCCGGAGGGCGGTCTTGTCCTGAAACCGCAGGACCAGCATCGTCCTGTACTCAATCCTGCGCTCCGCCTTCTTTTTCTTTACCGGATAACACAGCTGTGTCCTGCTGCCGTAAGCGCCGCACATGCCGCGCAATGGGCACTCCCCGCATCTTGGTTCCCCGTTCGGCACACACACCACCGCCCCGAGTTCCATAAGGCTCTGTGTGAAATCTCCTCGCTGCCTGGGCGGATAGATCCGCTCCAGGTCCTCTGTCACCTGACTGCGGAATCTGGTGTCCAGGATGTCATGGCTGTCCTGTGTCAGCCTGGTGAACACGCGCAGCACATTCCCGTCAACTGCCGCCCTCGCCTTTTCAAATGCGATCGACGAGACTGCCCCCGCCGTGTAAGCCCCGATCCCCGGAAGTGCCAGGATCTCCTGATATTCCTCCGGGAACTGTCCGTCATGCTGCTCACAGATCACCTGTGCCGCCCTCCTGAGATTGCGCGCGCGCGAATAGTACCCCAATCCTTCCCACAGCTTAAAAAGTTCCTCATCCCCACACGCCGCAAGCGATGCGATCGTGGGAAGACGCTCCATAAAACGCTCGAAATACGGGATCACTGTCTCGACGCGCGTCTGCTGCAGCATGATCTCCGACACCCACACGCGGTACGCATCCCTGTTCTCCCGCCACGGCAGACGCCTGCAATTCTCATGATACCAGTCCGTCAGCGGCGCGACGATCTGTCCTAACTGGTTACGCTCCATAATCTTCTCTCCCTTTCTGCCCTCATTCCGATCAAGAGGGAACGCGTCCCCCGTGTGCATAAAAAAGAGGACTGTCCGTCCTCTTTTATGTCATAACAGATATTTCCTGAGCAGCTGCGTCAGCCTGTTCACATCGATCGGCTTTGCCACATGCTCGTTCATGCCGCAGTCCAGACAATGCTGGATATCATCGGAGAACGCGTCCGCTGTCATGGCAATGATCGGCAGATTGGCATCCTCGCGCGGCAGGGCACGGATCGCCACCGCAGCGTCATACCCGTTCATCACAGGCATCCGGATATCCATCAGTATCACATCGTAGAACCGGATCGCCGACTGCTCAAACTTCTCAACACAGATCTTGCCGTTCTCCGCCCGCTCCAGCTCAAATCCCGCCTCCGACAGAAGATCCTCCGCGATCTCCCAGTTCAGGTCATTGTCCTCTGCCAGAAGGATCTTCTTGCCGACAAATTTCTGTACCTTTGTGTCTTCATGCGACTCCTCGCTGACCTCGTCCAGCATATAGCGCTTCAACCCCAGATACAGGTTGGACTTGAACAACGGCTTGGAGATGAAGCCCTGGATGCCGACCTCCTTCGCTTCCTCCTCGATGTCACTCCAGTCGTAGGCGGATATGATCAGAATAGGCACCCTCTGCCCCAAAAGCTTTCTCATCTCACGCGCCGTATGTAAGCCGTCCATTTCGGGCATCTTCCAGTCCAACAGGACCACTTCGTAGTCCTGTCCCTCGTCGTGGCATTTCCTGACCATCTCCACCGCTTTCTTCCCATCCGTAGCCCAGTGCGCACTGATTCCGATCTCCTTGAGCGAGGAGACTGCGCTCAGGCAGAGATCCTCGTTGTTGTCGACCACGAGCACCCTCCATGCCGGAAGCACCATATCCGCCTCCGTCGTGTCCGCCTTCTCCAGATCGAGCGTGATGTGGAATTCACTGCCCTTGCCGGGCTCACTCTGCAGCTCGATCGTTCCATTCATCGCCCCCACGATCGCTTTCGTGATCGCCATGCCAAGACCGGTTCCTTCGATCTTATCGATCTGCGCCTTCTCTTCCCTGGTAAACGTGTCGAATATCTTTTCCTGGAACTCCTTTGTCATGCCGATGCCGTTATCCTTCACACGGAAATGGCACCGCACATGATCATCGCCCACAGGGGACTCCTCCTGCTCGAGGAAAACCTTGATAGAACCGCCCTCCGGCGTAAACTTCAGCGCGTTGGACAGCAGATTGATCAGCACCTGGTTCAGGCGCACGCTGTCGCAGTGCACCTCCTCGGTCAAAATGTTCTGTATGGAGATATCAAAGTGCTGCTGCCTTGACTTGACCTGCGGCTGCACGATATTGACAATGCTGTCCATCGTCTCGCGCAGGGAGATCTGGCTCATGTTCAGCGTCAGCTTCCCGCTCTCGATCTTGGACATATCCAGCACATCGTTGATCAGCCCCAGCAGGTGCTTGCTCGACAGCGTTATCTTATCCAGACAGTCCTTCACACGCTCCGTGTTGTCGATATTGGCGATCGCGATCGTCGTCATGCCCACGATCCCGTTCATCGGTGTACGGATATCATGACTCATGCTCGAGAGGAACTCGCTCTTTGCCTTGTTTGCCTTCGTCGCCTCCCTCCTCGCCTGATCCAGCTCCTGCATCTGCTGCTGTGACAGTCTGTAGTACAGGAGGAAGATGACCATCACACCCGCCAGTATGAACAAAGCCATGATCAGTGTCATGAACTGGCGTTCAGCACCCAGATTCTCCAGGATCCTGTCCAGCGTCCCGTGCGGCATCACCGAGACCAAAAACCACTCCGAGTTGGTCAGGTCTGTACATAACAGGTATTTGTTTTCATTGCCTTCCCGAAACATTGTGGAATACTCCGCGTTCCTGCCCATCGCCTCGCGCAGCTCGTCCACGTAAGTCTCCGCATTCTTTCCATTGTGATCCAGAAAATTTTGTCGGATATAACTAAAATAGTCGGACTCCTGCCTGTTCCTCACCACATACGTCCCGTCAGCGCGGATGATAAAGGAGTACATCAGCGCGTCATCCTCATCCAGCGTGAGTACCTTCTCCAGATCGTCCATGGGCGTCGCGGCTACGATCGCGGAACTGGTCTTCCCGTTCCGCATAGGGTAGCAGGCATTGACCAGCATACAGATCACTTTCTTCCCGTCCGTGCTCGTGCCGGAGAATACGCGCAGACTGCTGTCATCCAGCACACTCCGAAATGTGATCTCACTGTCATATTCCACATCCGATCCATAAATCGTCTCGCTCTCCCCCTCCTCGGTGTAGAGACCCAGATAGACAAAATCACGCACCTGTGCACTCAGCGCCAGCTGATCGAACATGTCCTGGTCATACACCACCGACTCAGGGGGATGCCTCTCTACAATTCCCTTTAGCTCCGAAATCTGCATATCGATCACGGTGTCGAACTTCTCCTGCATCTGTTTCGCCATTCCGGACATATAGAGCGATCCGATCTTATTGATCGCAAAATCACTCTTTTCAGCTATGACTGACGATGTGAACGTTATCATCACAACACACGCGATCGCAAGCAGTGAAAAACTGATTGCCAAAAATTTTTTCGTATTCCTCTTCATTCCGATCCCTCTTTTTGTGAGCACTCCCGACTCCCAAATCCCATTTTATTCATAAATAAAACTTCCAATAAAATTATACAATAAATTCAAGCAAAGTCAACCTCATATGTACTATTGCGGCGCTTTTATATGAGTTTTTCCAGCCCGAACTTCTGCGGCACGAGTCCGCAGCTCTCGTAAAACCGCCTGGCGCCCTCATTGCACGCCCAGACGTTCAGCGTCACATTGTGGCAGCCCTGGCTTTTCGCAAAGGCAAGCACATACTCATACAGCTTCTTCCCGATATGCTGTCCCCGCCGCTTTTCATCGACGCACAGATCGTCGATGTACAGTGTCAGGATGTCTGTCAGGATGTTGTCATCCGTGTGCCGCACAAACACACAGAACGCATAGCCCAGCACATGCTCCTCCGCGTCAACCCCCACAAAGACCGGTCTCGCATCGTCGCGGATCAATGTCAGCAGCTCCTCGTCCGTGTATTTTTTCGTGTCTTTCCTGAACAGGTCCGGTCTGCCCTCGTGATGGACCGCCAATACCTGACAGAGCAGACGGTTTATTCCGTCCATATCCCGCTCCTGCGCACGCCTTATATCCAATGCAATCCTCCCCTTTTCTTATATAGCCCCTCGGAATCTTTTTGTATATCTCGTACGTTCTATCCCTTTTCATTATATTTTATTTTGCAGAAAATGACAATATATACTCGAGAAACTCTTTCTCGCACCTGCTCTGCCCCCGCTTTGCGTCGTACAGCACGCAGACTGTCCTTGTCTCCATCTGCTCGTACACCGGGACGCGGTGTACGCTGCCGGCGGCAAGTTCCGGCTGTGCGAGCTGCTCCGGCACGTAGCCGATCCCGAGATTGTTCTGTATCATCGGCACCATCAGGTCGGACGCCGCAACCTCGATGTCCGGTTTCAGCACGACGCCGTTTCTCAGAAAGAAGTCATTCGTCATGTCGTAGGTCACGGTGTTTTTGCCGAGGCAGACCCACGGATAGCCGGCAAGCTCCGCCAGATGCCGCTTTTTGCGCGTCAGGTCCGCATAGGCGCTCCCGCATACCAGCACATCCCTGAACGCAAGCAGCCTCTCGCTCCTGATATTCTGCCTGACGTGAAACGGACTGGTCACGACACCGATGTCGATCGCGCCCCTCACAAGCTCGTTGACAGCCTTTCTGGTGTTGTAGTTGTATATCTTGAAATGTACCTTGGGATTATCGCGCTTGAACTCTTTCAGAATGCCAAAAAGGATCAGGTGCAGCGCGGTCTCCGTCGTCCCGAGTATGATCGTCCCCTCTATCTGATCGCCATCCCGGCAAAGCTCCTCCTCCACAGCCTGTATCTGAAAAAATGCCGCCGACACGCGCTCATACAGAAGCTCGCCCTTCTCGGTCAGGGCGATCCCCTTGTTGCTGCGCAGGAGCAACTGGCACCCGATCTCGCCTTCCAGCAGCTTCATCACCCGCGTCACATTGGGCTGGCTGCTGCCCAGCGCCTGCGCCGCCTTTGTGAGATTGCGGTATTTCCCCACATAGTAAAATGCTTTGTAGTACTCGTAATTGATATTCATAATATACCTGCTATATATATTTTATATGACCGACATATAAAATATATATTTTTCATATTGTTTTTTTCTTATTATAATATGGAAAGATCGATCCGTAAACAGTTTTATCTTCCGTTTTGTTTTCCATTTTATCATCAAAAAGAAAGGAATGACCACTCTCATGAAAAAAACCATGAACAAAAATGCAAACAGCACCCCGAACCGGGATCTGACAACGGGAGACCCGCAGACTGTCCTCTGGCGCTTCTGCCTCCCGATGTTTGGCAGCATCCTCTTCCAGCAGCTCTACAATATCGCAGACAGTCTCGTCGCCGGCAAGTTCATCGGCGAGAATGCACTCGCCGCCGTCGGCAACAGCTACAACGTCACACTCATCTTCATCGCGTTTGCTTTCGGCTGCAATATCGGCTGTTCTGTCATCGTGTCGCAATTTTTCGGCGCGAAGGATTACTGCCAGATGAAAACCGCCGTCTACACGACCCTGATCGCGAGCGCCGTGCTGTGTGCGTCGCTGATGCTCCTGGGCTTTCTGTTCTGCGATCCACTGCTGGCGCAGATGAAAACCCAGCCCGAGATCATGGCGGACTCCGCCCTCTATATGGACATCTACATACTCGGGCTCCCGTTCCTTTTCTTCTATAACATAGCGACCGGTATCTTCTCCGCGCTCGGGGACTCCAGGACACCGTTTTACCTGCTCGCCTTCTCGTCAACCTCCAACATCGCGGTCGACATCCTGTTCGTCAAATGCCTGCACATGGGGATCGCGGGTGTCGCGTGGGCAACCTTTCTGTGTCAGGGGATCAGCTGCATCCTCTCTATCCTGCTGATCCTGAAAAGACTTGCGGCGATCCGGACAGACAAAAAAGCAGAGCTGTTCTCGTCAGCTCTGCTCAAAAAGCTTGCAGTGATCGCCGTGCCAAGCATCCTGCAGCAGTCCTTCATCTCTGTCGGCAACATCTTTATCCAGAGTGTCATCAACAGCTTTGGCATCAGTGTCACCGCCGGATATTCTGCCGCTGTCAAGCTCAACAACCTGGTGATCACTTCCTTCACCACACTCGGAAACGGCGTGTCAAACTTCACGGCACAAAACATCGGCGCCGGCATCCCCGACAGGGTCAAAAGCGGCCTGCGCGCCGGACTCCGGCTGGTCTGGTGCATCTGCGTGCCCATCGTCCTCCTGTACGTATTCCTGGGACAATACCTGCTCCTGCTGTTCATGGATGCCGCCTCCGCCGAAGCTCTGCTCACCGGAAAACAGTTCCTGTGGATCCTCTCGCCCTTTTATTTCGTCGTGTCCGCAAAACTTGTGACGGACGGGGTGCTCCGGGGCGCTGGTGCCATGAAAGCATTTATGGCGGCCACCTTCACCGACCTGATCCTGCGCGTCGTGCTCGCCTTTTTCTTCTCAGACCTGTTCGGCGCCATCGGCATCTGGTGCGCATGGCCGATCGGCTGGGTCATTGCGACCGCGATGTCCGTGTCCTTCTATCGGAAAATACTGCGCTAATGACAGCCTTTGCACTTGCTGCAGTCGCCACCGCACTGCAGCGATCTGCCATTCCTTCTGTCGCGCACCATGCTGCGCACGGCAAGACATACGGCGGCGAGCAGTATTGCCAGCGTGATCACTGTCCCCATAACCATCCTCCCCTCTCTCTTTTGCCATCGCTCCCCGGCGCCGCAAACCTCCCTGTATGGCATGACGAGAATATGCCTTTTTGCCCTTTAATCACGTATTTACAAGTCAAGTTCCCTGATCACTGACGCGAGCGTGTCTGCCGACTGCCTCAGCTTCGCCTGCTCCTCCTCGTTCAGGGAGATCGGAACCCTCGTCTGCACGCCGTCCTCGCCCAGCACAGCAGGCATACTCAGCGCGATGCCCTCGATACCGTGCTCCCCGTGGATCATGCGCGATATCGGCAGGATGGACCGCTCGTTGCGCACGATCGACTCGCAGATCCGTTTGACCGACATGGCGATGCCGTAGTAAGTCGCCCTCTTCTTGGAGATGATCTCATAGGCACAGTTCTTGACCTCCGCCGCGATCCGCTCCATGGACTCCTCGTGCTGGAAATGCCCCCTCAGCTCACAGAAATCGTTCAGCGGCACGCCGGACACATTCGCACTGCTCCACGCGGCGATCTCGCTGTCCCCGTGCTCACCGATGATAAACGCGTGCACGCTCTTGCTGTCCACATCGAGATGCTCCCCAAGCTTATATTTGAGTCTCGCACTGTCGAGCACTGTCCCGGAGCCGATCACCCTGTCCTCCGGCATGTTGCTGAGCCTGCACGCCACATAGGTGAGGATGTCTACCGGATTGGACACAATCAGCAGTATTCCCTGGTAATTCCTGGCAGCGATCTCCGGGATGATGCTCTTGTAGATCGCCACATTCTTGTGAACCAGATCCAGCCTCGTCTCGTCCGGTTTCTGGTTCGCCCCGGCTGTGATGATGACGATCGCCGCATCCACGATGTCGTCGTAGCCGCCCGCATAGATATCCACATGTCCTATGAACGGAATGCCGTGCGCCATGTCAAGCGCCTCCCCCTCCGCCTTGTCGTGGTCCGCATCGATCAGTACCATCTCCGAAAACAGTCCGCTCTGCATCAGGCAGAACGCAGTCGCCGAACCCACAAAACCGCAGCCCACGACCGCCACCTTTCTATTGTTGATCACTACATCTTTCATTGTCTTAGCCCTCCTTATTATCCAGCTGTTCAGCGTTTAATATAGTATATATTTCCCATTTTGACCGATATGATTCACTGCCCCCGCAGATGCGGCAAAAACATGCCGCGAAACCGACCCGGACCTCACACCGCAAATCCGTTGGTAGTCATATGTGCCACCTGGCTGCCGAGCTCGTCACTGACCATCACTTCATAGTAACATGTCTTTCTGCCCTCCCTGATCTTGCGCGCCTCCGCGATCAGCCTGCTTCCCTTCGCTCTCCCGAGAAAGCTGATCGAGGCGTTGAGCGACACGTGCGGGTCCTTGTTCCAGTTGGAAGCCACCGCAAAGGCAAAATCAGCCAGCGTAAAGACAGCCCCTCCCATGACACTCCCCATGGCATTTCGGTGCACGTCGCAAAGCTCCATGGAACATCTTGCCCAGCCCTCGCCGATCTCGTCGATCACTGCCCCGTTCGCGGTGGCAAACCTGTCCTGCAAAAAACGCTCCCGCACCTCGTCGAGTGCCATTGTCCTATCGATACTGCTCCCTGCCTCCTGCATGACTCTTCCCCCATTCACCGATCCTTTTACTCACCTTTCACTTCCAGCCCCAACGTTCCCATGATATATGCGATCTCCCTGTCCACATCCCCGCTCGTCAGGCCGGTCGTCTGCGCAGTTACCCTGAGTCCCTCCAGCGCATACAAAATATTGCGCGCCGCCTCGGCAGCGTCCTCGCAGACCATCCACTCCTGTCTGACGCCCTCCTCGATGAGCCGCTCCAGCGCAGCCGCAGACTTGTCAAACTGCTTTTTTACCGGATTATTTTTCCCGGAAACCTTATTTTCAAACAGGTACTCATATGTCGCTGCCGCCAGATTGTCCTTCTTCTTCAAGATCACCCGCTTCTGCCCGTCGAGATACTGCAGCAGGATCTCTCCCGGTGTGCGGTTCCGGCTCCCTGCAGCCTCCGGCAAGGCTCCAGCGCCCGCATACTCCTCCTCGAGCACCGCCTCAAAAAGCTCTTTCGTGTTCGCAAAATACAGGTAGAGACCGCCCCGGCTTATACCGCACACCTCCACAATATCCTTCATCGTGACTGTCCTGTAGCCGTTTTTGAGAAATACTTCCCTCGCCCTCTCCACAATGTACTTTCTTTTCTGTAGTGCTCTGTCTCCCATGCGCACGCTCCTTTAGTATTCCAACGGTCTGCTGATCTCCATCAGTTCCTTGAGCTTTAGCAGCAGTGCAAGGTACACCCCGTTCTGGACGCCCTCCGCCCAGATCGCACCCTTCACGTCCCCCTTGAGAACATACCTGGACAGGATATCCCCCAGCACAGTGATCTCCTGCAGCGAGCAGGCGCTGATCACGCGAAGCTCGTCCGCCGCCGTCCGGATGCGGTAGCGCGAAAACGTATACACATAGTTCCTGTTGATAAAATCGGTCTTTTTCGCCTCTTTGATAAAACTCAGCAGTGTCGAATCATACGTCGGAACCGCTATGGAATTCTTCTCGATCCCCTCGCCGCTGTAAATACTCGTCGCGCGCGTGCCGCTCTTCTCCTGAAGCCACGACAGATACCGCATCAGCCTTGCCACGTCGTCCCTGTAACAAATGATAATCTCATCCCTTGAAAGCTTCAAACTGTCCTGCATATACGTACCTCCCCCGCATCACATTTCCACGTTTCCCTGTTTTACTCTATTCTAACATAAAACAAAAAAATGTACAATTTTTCTTTCCAATTTTTGTTTTTCGAGAAACTTAATAAAAATTTTATTGCCCGCCGCCGTTTTTTGCGGTTATTATAAAAATATTGCAGATCGCCTTCTGCAATATCTATCAGAAAATTTTCAGGAGAATCACTATGACATTGCAAAGATTTGTAAAAGCCCTGCTGCGCTTTCTATTGAAGCCGCTGTCCTTTATCCCGGCACTTTTGATGATGTACATCATCTTTTCCTTCTCGGCGCAGGACGGCGCTGCCAGCGCCAACCTAAGCTACAAAGTTTCCCACAAAGCCGTGTCCATCGCTGACCGGGCACTCGACCTGGAGCTCACGGACCAGCAGGTGGCGCGCTGCATCAGGAAAATACATTTTTATGTGCGCAAGCTTGCCCACTTCTCGGAGTACTTCCTGCTCGCGATCACCGTGGCATTCCCCCTTTACGTGTACGGCGTGCGCGGAATCTGGCTGGTGATCGCCGGAGGGATTCTCTGCGTCGGCTTCGCCGCGCTCGACGAGCTCCACCAGCACTTTGTCAGCGGCCGCAGCTGCTCTGTGCGGGACGTGGTCATTGACAGCTGCGGCGTCCTGACCGGGATCGTGTTCGTGCGGATCTTCGGATATATCGGGAGAAAGACGGTCTTTGAACCCCTGAGCCGTCATTGACGGAAAAACAGCGCACGCCGCAACATATTAGCTAATATATTGTTATATTTTCGCAATATAGTTATAGATTATACGCTTGTTTCATTGTATAGTAATATTATGTTTAGCAGAGATGTTAGACTTGCTAATTAGCAATTCCGGAAGAATTCCCCTTTTACACAACAGGAAGCCTGAGTATTCAGGCTTCTTTGTTTTGTATCATGCTTGTTTTGCGCTTTACTTGTTTTGTATTTTACTTGTTTCGCGCTTTACTTGTTTTGCACTTTACTTGTCTTGTTTCTTATTATAATCTGTATAATCTGTATTTTTCGTAATCTGTATTTTTGTAATCTGCATTTTTCGTAATCTGTATTTTTCGTAATCTGTATTTCGTAACTGTATTTTTGGTTTGTCTTTTATTGAGCCTCTGTCCTGTCCGTATTTTTGCTGTATCTTATCCGGATAAGGTCCGGGTTCACCGCAGAAAGCCGGCGTGTTCCATGATACACACCACGGACACGCCGGCTTTCTGCGCGTTTTTTCTATTATTTAGGAACTGCAGGAAAATAACCGATGCAACTTGCGCAGGACATTTTCCTACAGTTCCTTAATCCGACTCAGTTAAATACCACCGGTCTTCCTGTCTGTGCCACGGCTATGTATGTTTTACCCTCATTGAGCTGGATCTCATTGCCAAAGTCATCATAATATATGGTCGGCGTGTAGTCTCCCGCCTTCTGCCATGTGACATGGATGCACTTTCCCTTTGTGAAATAATATCCGTCCTCCGTATTGTCGATATTCTGGAAATACAGATATCCCTTGTCGTCAAGCCTGCACCACTTCGTATTCTGCACGATCACGTTGGCGAATTTCAGCTGCTGGCCGTTCAGCCCGTCCGTCTGCGGCTTTCCGTGAATCGACTTGTAGTAGAGACCGTCCTCGGGATTGTATACAAACGAACTCTTTGTGTATGTGAAAACGTGCGAGAGATCGATCGCATTCGCCGTCGCTGCCGCCGGACCGTACTGCTCCAGCGTATTGACGCCGGCTGCGAAGGTAAAATGCTTCGCATTGTAAAAGCCCTCCCTGATATTCAGGGAATAGCCAAGATCTGTGCAGGCGTTGATGATACCCGACGCGTTGATGTACGCATTGTGCGGCGCCTTTCTGTCGGATGTCCTGAAAAAAGCACCTGCACCGGGCGCGCCTCCTCCGACACCGTACTGATTTGTCCCCGAAATATTGTTGATATCAGCCGCAGTGATCCGATCCTTCATGTAGAACACACCGCCGAAGTGGATCAGGATCGGATCCCACTCCGTCGCCTCCGGGATATAGTAAGCCCTGCAGCTCCTGATATTTCCGATCTTGGAGAGGCTTGTCCAGTTGCTGATCACCGCCATCTGGCGTGAGATCTCTCCCTCCTCCATGATCTCGTACAGGATGTCCGCATTGCTGATGCCGTAGGACGGCTGCGCCGTCTTGTCCGTCGGCATCATCACTGCGATCGGTCTGACTGTGGACTGCTCTGCCGGGATCCACTCATTTGTGTATACACTCCTGACACAGCCCGGAACCGCCTCATCCGCTCTCACCTCCAGTGCGGGCAGGATATCGCCCGCCGGCAGGACCGCCATGGATGCCGCCGCAAGCACGACTGCCGCCGCCCGTCCCATCATTTTCCTGATACTTGCCTTCTTCATTTTCCAACCATTCCTTTCCTGTTATATACGGCAGTTTTACTCTGCCTGTTCGTACTCGACATTCTCTTTTCTGATCTGGTACAGATCGATCATCCGCTGCACGCGCTGCCTGACCACATTCTCCTGAAACGGTTTCTGTATGTAGTCCGCAACATCATAATCACACGCCCTGCGGATATTCCTGTCATTTACATTGGAGCTTATGAGTATCACCGGCACCGTGTGGAGCGCTGTCTCCTTCATATATTTTAGGACTGCAAACCCGTCACATACCGGCATGACGATATCCAGCAGCACCGCTGCCACTCTGCCGCGCTCTTCCGCCAGGAGTTCTATCGCCCCCCTGCCATCCTGACACTCTACGATCTCATAATCCTCCTCAAAGATACTTTTCAAAACAAATCGATTGACAGCCTTATCGTCAACGATCAACATCTTCGGTCTCTGAATCTGTGGTTTTTCTCTTCTCTTCATCTGTAAATCCATCCCTCAAATGTCTGTTATCCTATCACTTTTTGTCGACAGCCCTCCTGAGCTTCGCCTTCAGTCTCTGCAGCGCATTGTCTGTCGACTTGGCATCCCTCGACAGCACCCCTGCGATCTGGGAGTAGCTCATCCCCGTTATGTACAGGTCCAGAACCTGCTTCTCGAAACCGCTCAGCTCCTTCTCGATGATCGCCTCGATGTCCGCCACATTCTCCCTGTCGATCATGAGCTGTTCCGGGTTTGTCTCCACCGCGGATGCGATCACATTGACAAGCGCCGTGCCGTTCCCGTCACTCTCCGCCTCCGCCGTGTCAGCATAGAGCGAAATATAGGTGTTGAGCGGCGCATGCTTCTCCCTGCGCGATGCCTGCACTGCCTTGTACATCTGCCGCGATACGCACAGATCCGCGAACGTATAGAAGCTGGCATCCCGCCCCGGATCGTAATCCCGCACTGCCTTGAAGAGCCCGATCATGCCCTCCTGTATCAGATCGTCGTTGTCCGCGCCCAGAATATACATGGATTTCGCCTTTTTGCGGACAAGGTTCTTGTACTTATCCATGATATAGTCCGTGATCTGGCGCTCACCGCTCCTCTGCCTGTCGATCAGCTCCTCGTCCGTAATCCCGTCATACATGTCTGACATCTGCTACCTCCATGCTATTTCTTTGCAGCACCTACCGCCAGGCGGCTTGTTTCCCCACGCGCCGCCAGCTCATTGAAATCGCTGTCTGACGATCTCGTACGCGAGGACGCCCGCCGCGACAGAGGCATTCAGGGAGTCAATGTCCCCCTTCATCGGGATCGATGCCACATAGTCACATTTCTCCTTCACAAGCCTGCCCACGCCGTCCCCCTCACTGCCGATGACCAGTCCGATCGGTCCTGTGAGGTCAAGATCGTACATCGTCGTGCCGTCCATGTCCGCACAGACAAACCAGAGCCCTTCCTTTTTGAGCTCCTCCATCGTCTTGCCAAGGTTTGTCACCCTCGCGACCGGCGTGTAGTTCAACGCCCCCGCCGAAGTCCTCGCCACCGCCGCGGTCAGCCCCGCCGCCCGGTTCTTTGGGATGATGACGCCGTGCGCCCCCGCAAGGTTTGCCGTCCTGACAATGGCACCCAGATTGTGCGGGTCCTCGATATTGTCCAGCAGAATGATGAACGGCGGCTCATCCTTCGCGCGTGCCGCAGCAAGGATATCCTCCACCTCCGCGTACTCGTACGCTGCCGCATACGCGATCACTCCCTGATGCTTGCCGGTCTCGCTGAGCTGGTCAAGCCGCTCCTTTGTCACAAACCGGATCATGGTATCGCGCTTTTTTGCCTCCCGCTTGATCGTCTGTATCGGTCCGTCCTGTGCCCCGTCGAGCACAAAAAGCTTATCGATCGGCTTTCCCGCGCGAAACGCCTCTATGACCGCATTTCTTCCCTCGATCACATTTTCCGTCCCGGCGTCCCCCGCCGGTTCCCTCTCTAATTCCTCATCTCTCATGCAGACTGCATCTTCCTTTCTATTGACCCACCAGCACTACCTGATCCCTCTTAGGGAAATGAATGTTCAATCCCATTTTCCAAAGTTTGAAATAACCCCGAAAAGGATTCTCCTGCTCTGTCTCAAGCATATGCCACCGCAGATAGTAGGACAGATGATAGCTGCAGCTGATGTGATACAGCGCCTCTGACATCATCTTGATATCCTCAAAACCCTCCCTGTAGGGCAGATCCCGACACCATTCCAATATATCCACATCCGGAACATCTGCTCCAATTTCACCATGCGCCCACGCCTGGTAAACCTTCTCCTCAAATTCCCGCCCATCCTGTCCAGTAAGAAACTCGATCCGTGACTCCTCGTCCAAGGGAGCCTCCTCGTCCAACTCCTCCACAAAAATACGGTTGATCGCCCTGATATAGATTCGGGCAGCGTCAATGGCAGCCTGCCTGTCCTCCCCCGAGAACCGGACATAAAAGTATGCAGCGTAAGCCGTCTGTCCGTTGGGCAGCTGAATCTCTGCCGTATCTCTGCTGGCATCATCGATCTCCAGCAAGCCCTGAAACATATCCAGCCCCGGCTTGCCATAGAGCGCAAAAACAGGACGCAGACGTTCCAGATTGCCGCCCCGTAGATCCTGAAACAGAAAGGGAGGCACTGCTTCCTGCTCCAGATCGTACTCGTGTTCTCCAAAAATATCCAGCAACACTTCGTCCTGTTCAATAACCTCTGTCCAACCGCCAGGAAGGTATTCACTACATTGTTCTATAGTCATAATAACACCCCTATGTATTTATTGAAAGTTACAACTCAACCTGTGCCATCTCGATCGCCTGTCCGACAAGCCAGAGGATCCGCTCCGTGTCGTCCCGCAGAAAGAGATATCCGCAGAGCGCCTCAAACCCGGTCGCCCTGCGGTAATCCGCAAGGCTTGCGTTCTTCGCCGTCGAGTGCAGCTTTGTATTCTTACCGCGCCTGTAGATCTCCTGCTCCTCCTCCGTGAGATGCCCGTACACCGCATCGATCAGTTTCGCCTGCGTCTGTGCGCAGACAATCCTCGTCGTGTGCTTATGCAGCGTGTTGGCAGCCCGCTGTCCCCTCTCCACGATCAGTGTCCTGATGATGATCTCAAACACGGCATCTCCGATATAAGCCAGCGTGAGCGGCGAGTACGTCCTGATATCCACCTCCCCGCCGCCGAACGTGCCGCGTATCTGCGCGAGCAGACCCGATCCGCCAGTACCCTTTATTGCGGTCTCCTCTCTATTCGCGCTTCCCGCGCTTCTGCTGTCCAGGTCTGCTGTCCCTATGCCTTCTTCCATTTCACACCCTCGCGCGTATCTTCCAGAACGATTCCTTTTTCGAGCAGCTCGTTCCTGATCGCGTCCGCCTTTGCAAAGTCTTTCTCCTTCTTTGCCGCCTTCCTCTCCTCGATCCTGGCGAGCACATAGCGCTCCAGCTCCGCGTCCACGCCGTTCTCTGCCTCCTTTGCGGCGTATGCCGTCGTCAGGTTCAGCGACAGCACCTCGTCAAAGCTCTCCGCCAGCGCGTGCTTGGTCGCGTCTGACATATCGTCCTTGAGCATATCGTACAACACCGTGATCGCCATGGACGAGTTCAGATCATCGCACAGCGCCGCCTCGAACCTCGCCCTGTACTCGTCAAATTTTGCCCTGTCGATCCCGCCGTCCTTGTCGAGTGTCCCGATCTTCTTTATCAGCTTGTCGTACGCGGCACTCATGTTGTCGAGCACCTCGTACGAGAACTCGAGCGGCTTGCGGTAGTGCGACTGCAGACAGAAGAGACGGTATATGATCGGATCATATCCCTCCGACTCGAGCAGGGAGACTGTCAGGAAACCGCCCTTTGACTTGCTCATCTTGCCCGACTTGTCGTTCAGGTGATGCACATGGAACCAGTAATTGCACCACTTGTGTCCCAGATACGCCTCACTCTGCGCGATCTCGTTCGTGTGGTGGGGGAAGATATTGTCCACGCCGCCGCAGTGGATATCCATGTACTCGCCGAGATGCTTCATGCTGATGCAGGAGCACTCGATGTGCCATCCCGGATAGCCCACGCCCCACGGACTGTCCCACTTCAACTCCTGATCGTCAAACTTGGACTTGGTGAACCACAGCACAAAATCACTCTTGCTGCGCTTGTTTTCGTCCTCGTCCACATCGTCGCGCACACCGACAAGCAGTTCCTTCTCGCTCTGACTGGAAAATACATAGTACTCGTCGAGCTTTGCGGTGTCGAAATAAATGTTTCCGCCGCTCTCGTACGCATAGCCTTTTTTGACCAGCGCATCGATCATATGGATGAACTCCGATATACAGTTCGTGGCAGGCTCCACCACGTCGGGCTTCTTGATATTTAATTTGGCGCAGTCATCAAAAAAGGCGTCTGTGTAGAATTCGGCGATCTCCATCACCGTCTTGTGCTCCCGCTTTGCACCCTTGAGCATCTTATCCTCGCCCGTGTCGGCATCGCTCGAGAGATGGCCCACATCCGTGATGTTCATGACGCGCCTGACGTCATAGCCGACATAGCGAAGCGTCTTTTCCAGCAGATCCTCCATGATGTAGCTCCTCAGATTGCCGATATGCGCATAGTGGTACACGGTCGGTCCGCAGGTGTACATCGCCACTTTTCCGTCCTCATTGGGGACAAACGGCTCCACCTTCCTCGTCAGCGTATTGTAAAAGGACACTTTGTTCTCCATTTTTCCATAACCTCCCGAAATATGTATATTTGTGACAGCCCCTACTCGATCGGATCTCTCGCATCCAGTCCTTTGCCCAACTGCCTGATCTGCCGCTCCAGCTCCAGGATGCGGTTTGTCATCTCGCTGTTTGCATACTGCAGATTCCTGATATCCTCGCTCACGGGATCGGGAAGATCCACCTGGTTCAAATCCTCGCGCACAAGCTTCTGGTTGTTGCGGCGCACCACCCGCCCGGGCACACCGACCACCGTGCAGTTGGGGGGAACCTCCTCGATCACGACGCTCCCCGCCCCGATCTTGGAATTCTCGCCGACCTTGAAGGAACCGATGATCTTGGCGCCCGCGCTGATCATCACATTGTCACCGATCGTCGGATGGCGCTTCCCGTGTTCCTTGCCCGTGCCGCCGAGCGTCACGCCCTGGTACAGCGTGACGTTGTTGCCGACCACCGCCGTCTCCCCGATGATCACGCCGTTTCCATGGTCGATAAAAAAATTTTCTCCAATCTCTGCACCGGGATGTATCTCGATACCAGTCTTTCTGACAGCGCGCTGGGAGATCCACCTGGCGAGGAAAAAGTGTCCGCCCTTGTACAGCTGATGCGCCACACGATAGTGCAGCATCACCTTAAAGCTCGGATACAGAAACACCTCCAAACTGGAATGGATCGCCGGATCGCGCTCCCTTATGACTCTTATCTCGTTTTTAATGTTCTTAATAAATCCCATCTTGTGCCTCCGTTGAGACTGTTTTGCTTACTTTAGATTATGTCGTGATCCGAAACTGTTTCTATGTTCACCGCCGTGTTGAGCGCGATCTCCATCATCTGCGTGAAGGAGTTCTGACGCTCCTCGGCGGTCGTCGCCTCACCCGTCACCAGACTGTCCGAGACCGTGAACATCGCAAGCGCGTTTTTCCCGCATCTCGCCGCATTCATGTACAGCGCCGCAGCTTCCATCTCCACGCAGAGCACGCCCATCTTCTGCCAGCCCTCGTTAGCCGCATCATCATCGTTGTAAAACACATCCGACGACAGGATATTCCCCACATGATAGCGCGCGCCCGCGCGTTCCGCCTGCGCGATCGCCTCCTTCAACAGCGCATAACTTGCGATCGGGGCAAACGTGCCGTTGAGCCCGTACTGACTCGCATAATTAGAGTTCGTACACGCTCCCATGCCAAACACGATGTCGCGGATCTTCACTTCCGCCTGCATAGCTCCGGTCGAGCCGATCCGCATGATATTGTCCACGTCAAAAAAGTGAAACAGCTCATATGAGTAGATCCCGATAGTAGGCATTCCCATACCGCTTGCCATGACGCTGATCTTCGTCCCCTTATAAGTACCTGTGTAGCCCTGTATACCCCGGATATTGTTGACGAGAACCGCATTCTCCAGAAAATTTTCAGCGATAAACTTTGACCGCAGCGGATCTCCGGGCATCAGCACAGTCTTTCCAAAAGCATCCTTCTCTGCATTGATATGAGGTGTTGTGACTAGTGACATACTGCATCCCTCCTGTTTTCTGATCTGTCAATAAATGTCGTCCAGCCATGCCGGACCTGCTAGGTATATACTATCAAATTTCGCATTCTGTTTCAACCGGATATGCCCAAAAAGAAACGCCGTCAGCTCGCCGATCGTGACTGTGACCTCCGGGCGCATGGACGCGTCATCCGCGCCCCCTGTCCCTGGCTCATCCACGCGCTCCATGCGGCTTCCCTTCTCGTCGATATACCATATGAAGAGACCGTCATTCTCCGCGATCACCGGATCATGGATCCGGATCGCGATCGTGATCTGACCATTCCCGGTGACATGCCCGAGCATTTCAGGCAGATTGACGATCCTTGCCATGAAAGCCGGACCTTTGCCCTCCGCCGCTTTTTCTGTCACGATGTAACATTTCCTGTCAAACGTCTGGTCGAACACCACCTCCCTGACGCTGTCAGCCCCGGTATCCGTGCAGGCAAAACACCCCTTGCGAACTCCGTTCTCCATGATCTGAAACAGATTTCCCCCGCTGCCCAGCAGTTTTGCCTGCTCAAGCTCACACTGCGCCGCGCTCCTCACCGTAAAAAAACCATAACGCCTGCACAGCCTCGCGTTGACGAAATGTGCGAGCGAGAGCAGCTCCCCCGGCGCGACCGCCTGCAGTGTCGTGTCGGGCAGATCGAGCGATACCGTCTCTCCCCCCGCCGCCCGCCGCAGCATCTCCGCGGAGATCGTCTCTGTGTTCAGCGCGTAGCGCGGTCTGTCATAAATGTATTGAAAGCCGAAGCGCTCAAAGAAATCCGCCCCCGGCACCGTGTCGTCCGTTCCGCCCGGGTCCTCCACGAGACAGAGCGGCAGCCGCATCTGATCCTGGTATGCGAGCGCCCCCGTCATCAGATCCTCCCGGCGATGCACATCCCTGGCTGCCACTGCACGGATCAGCCCCGTCTCCACGCGCTCGATATCTGCCATACACGGAAAACGTCTCGCGCCGAGAACCGTCGGATTCCGGCGCACTGCCGCGACGCGCAGCACAAGTTCGAGCGCGGACAGTCCCCCATCCGCCTTCGCCGAAAAAGTGATGGTGTTTGCGGGCTCCCCGCGCAAAACCGCGATGCCGTGATCCCGCTCTATTTTATCGATGATAGTCCTCTCGGCTTCCCGATCCCCGATTACCTGATCCATATCCCAATCCAACCGTCTTCCTTCTCTGCATCGATCTCATACTCGTACAGGCGCATAGTTCAATCATGCTCCCGCACACTGCACCCGGGACAGCCCTCGCAGGAACGCTGCTCCTTCGCGTCAGCCGCCTCCATCGTAGCCATCTCCCTCGGGCTTGTGAGCAGGCAGACCGCCTGCGCGGAGATTCCTCTCCCTTCCCCCGTGAAGCCAAGTCCCTCCTCCGTAGTCGCCTTGACATTGACCTGATCCGCGCTGATCCCCAGCGCCCCTGCGATATTCTCGCGCATCTGGTCGATGTGAGGACGCATTTTGGGCGCCTGCGCGATGATCGTTGCATCGATATTCTCGATAAAAAACATATTTTCTTCCAGCAGCTTCCCGACCTTCTCCAGCAGGATCACACTCGAGATCCCCTTGTAGGCGGGATCCGTGTCCGGAAAATGCTTTCCGATATCGCCGAGCGCCGCGGCGCCTAACAGCGCATCCGCTATCGCGTGCAGCAGCACGTCCGCATCGGAGTGCCCTAACAGCCCCAGCTCGTACGGTATCGTCACGCCGCCCATGACAAGCGGACGCCCCTCCACCAGACGGTGCACGTCATAACCCATTCCTATTCTCATCTACAGCCTCCCTGTCCGATCTGTCATCTTGCGGGTATCACCAGCCTGTCAAATCCGTCGAGCAGCTCCAGCACGATGTCAAAGAGCCTGTCGCAGTCACCCTCCCTGACACCCTCGATATTGAGCGGCATCTGCGGATCGTGGAGCGACATGCGCAGCAGCAGCCAGCCCTTCACCTCGTCCGTGTCAAAGGTGATGCGGATGCCTTCGTAAGAGTTGGGCGCGATGTGATAACCTCTCTCCTTCGCGCGCGCCTCAAATGTGCTCAGGGCATCCTTTCCATAGGACTTGAAATCATCGCCCTGGATCTTGAAACGGTACTCCCGCTCCTCAAAACCTTTTTCGAGCGTTTCGATGAAGGAGGCAAGCGCTTTGCCCTCCCTCGCCGCCTTCGCCAGCGCGATCAGCAGCTTCACCGCCATATACGCCCCGTCGTCGAGGAAATAATTCTCGCTGAGCGCACCGTGCCCCGAGGTCTCGATCGCAAGCGGCGATACCACGCCCTCGCTGTTCAGGCGGATCGACTCATTGATGACATTCTTGTACCCTCTCATATACCTGTGGTGCTTCATGCCGATGCCCTCGATAAAGCGCGTCAGCCTGTCGCTGGTGACAGAGTCCGTCACGATCGTTCCGCCCGGGTAATCCCCGGCGATGATCGCCGTCATCATCGCGATGATCGCATCCCGGTTCACCTCGTCGCCGTTTGGAAGCACCGCCGACATTCTGTCCACGTCCGTATCAAATATGATGCCCAGATCCGCCTTGTTCTCCAGCACCGCCTGTCTGATCGCCTCCATCGCCTCCCTGTTCTCAGGGTTTGGTATATGATTCGGGAAATGACCGTCGGGCTCGAGGAACTGACTTCCCGTCGTGTCCGCACCGAGCGGATCCAACACCTTCTCCACAAAAAAGCCGCCGGCACCGTTTCCCGTGTCCACCACGATATGCAGCCCTGCGAGCGGTCTGTCATAGTCATCGGCATTGATACTCTTTCTTATCTTCTCCTGCAGAAATCCACAATATACAGAGATGGAGTCAACTTTTTCCACAGCGGACAGATCAGCCTCCACCACGGCAAGCCCCGAAGCCGTCTCGAGCACCTTCGTGATATCGTCATGCTCCAATCCGCCGTCCCTGTCAAAAAACTTGTAACCGTTCCTGTTAAACGGCAGGTGGCTCGCCGTGATCATGATCGCCCCGTCAAAGGCAAACGCCTCAAACACTGTCGTCATGAACATCGAGGGCGTCGACACCAGACCGCAGTCGTATACCTTTGCCCCCGCTGCCACGATCCCCTTCGCCGCCGCAGCAAACAGGCTGTCCGCCGTGATCCTCGAATCATGACCGATCCCGATCCGCAATTCATCCGTCCTCTTTCCCTTTTTCTCCGCAAGCCATCTGACAAAGCCACCGCCGATCAGATTTCCAGCATCCCCGGTGAGATTCACATTCTCCCTCGCAATCCCCTCACACGCGATCCCGCGTATGTCGCTTCCGTTCTGAAGCTTCATAATATCAGCCATCTCATATCCTCCGTGAAATCCGGTTCCGACACAGAACCCTTTAGGAACTGTAGAAAAATAACTGACGCATCTTGACTTGTCTATTTCTCCGATTATGCATATCAAAAAGCCTCGCCGTAGCCCGCTACGCCTACGTTTTTTGACAATTGCTTTAGCAATTTCACCTCGAAGAAATATCCTGCGCAAGTTGCATCGGTTATTTTCCTACAGCTCCTTACTTTGAGAGCTGTTCAAAAAACAACCCATGCGTCTTATCCTGAAAGTTCCTTATTGTGTTTTGGCAAACGACAAAAATATCTGCGTTTCCTATACACATTAATCATAATACCATAATCTTCTTAAAAAAGAAATATCCATTCGCACGCTTTCACAAATGTGATATTTTCACACTTGTTAAATTTTTCACGAAATGATATGTATTTTTTATGATGGGATTTATAGTTTTACAAAGGCATCTGTAGTTTACACGAATAGACCTATACTTTACTAGGAGATACTGTTAAAAAAGAAGATCAATATCAAAGGAGACCCGACTTGCATTCTGTGAAAAAAGCATACCCAAAAACCGTCTATCCATTTGACTACTATGCACTGCTGTTTTTTACAACGGCTTTCGCCGGTTGGCTTTGGGAGGTCCTGCTCTATCTTGTGACAGCCCACACCTTTGTGAACCGCGGCGTGTACAGAGGACCTTATCTGCCTATCTACGGCGCAGGCTGTGTTCTGCTGATCCTGCTGCTGCGCAGACTGCGCAGACACCCAGCGGCTGTTTTTGTGCTCTCCTGCATTTTCTGCACTGCATTGGAATACTTCTCCGGTGTTTGGCTCCTGTGGAAATGGGGTGTCCGCTGGTGGGATTACAGCAGGCATCCCTACAATGTAGACGGGCACATCTGCCTGACAGGCGCTGTCGGTTTCGGACTCGGCGGCGTGCTGCTCATCTGCGTCCTGCAGCCCGTCTTCAACAGATATTACCACCGCATGACGATCGCTGTACGCGTGACGCTGTGCATCGTATTCACGCTGATCTTTATCGCCGACGCCGCTTACTCCGCCATGCTGCCCCACACCGGCGAGCATGTCAACACTTTTTTCCTTGCATTTAGTCGGCAACTCCCTTAATATAAAGACAGCGGCAGATGCAGCGCGATTTGTGCAGCAGACCTGAAACGTGTTTGAAATTAGCCTGGGAATCTAAAAAATTGATTTGAATCGCCGATTTAGATATAATAACGATTCATTTTGACCCTGAAAAACATGATATATTGAAATGTCTCATTTACAAAAATTTGTAAACTGCTGCTAAAATATATATTTATATTATAGAAGGGATTGACCTATCATGAAAAATATGGAGATTGAAAAGAAATACACCATCAAAAAACTGCCCGATAACCTTGAAACCTACCCCTGCAAGATCATCGAGCAGGCATACCTCAACACCGCCCCCGTCGTGCGCATACGCAGATCGGACGACGAATACTATCTGACCTACAAGGGCAGCGGCCTGATGGCGCGGGAGGAGTATAACCTGCCGCTCGACGAGGCGTCCTACCGTCATCTGCTCAAAAAAGCTGACGGGAATGTCATATCCAAGAAAAGATATGTCATCCCCATCGAAGATCCACAGTTTGACGGCAGCTACACCCCGCAGAGCACGCCAGCGCTCCGCATCGAACTCGACGTGTTTGCCCCGCCGTTTGCGCCCTTAGTCATGGCGGAGGTGGAGTTTCCACAGATCGAGATGGCAGACGCCTTCGTCCCGCCTGCATGGTTTGCCGAGGACGTCACCGCCAATCCCGAATACCACAACTCTGTCATGAGCCGGAGGCGGTTTGACTGACTCAAGTCAACCGCCCCATCATCTCACCGACTTATTCAGAGTCGTACCTGTCACGTCTGAACTGTATAAAACCAACAACTGCCACGGCAACCATGCTGACAGCTACCACACCGATCAGAACTTTCAGCAGTATTCCGAGCATTCCCGGCTGCTCTTTGTCAGAAGCAGCGGCATCTGCCGGCAGAACCACCAGGTCCATGCCATCCTCTCCTGTCGACAAAACGATATGTTCCAGCTCCACATCCGTGTCCGGTATGAGCGCCTCAGCCGTATCATTTCCCGTCCCGGCAGCATTCGCACCGGCATCTGAGACGATGTTCCCTGTTATCGTCGTCCCAGCGGCAGATGATGCGGAGGTCTTCGGCGGCGCTGTGGAGGCTGCCGGCGGTGTGGCTGATGCAGCCGGCGGCACTGCCGCTGCCTGGTCTGTCACGGCAGTGTTCCCATCCCCCTGCGGAAGCACCACAACCGGCACATTGTCGGTCTTTGGCGCCGCCGGCTGGCTGTTGGCAGTGCTGTTTACCGTGTTATTGCCTGCGGCATTATTTGCGGAATTGTAGGAAGCGGCATTTTCGGATCCACTCTGGGATGCCTGATTCTCCTGCTTTCCCGCCGAGGGCTTGTCCTGTGTCGACGGCGCCGTCTCCTGTTTCGGATTGTCCTTCACAAACACCACATCCAGAATATTGCCCCCGCCCTTCAGATCCTCGGACTTGACTGTATACTTCATAGACTTGCTGTCAGTCACTTTCAGCGCAATATTGTTCAGGTAAAGCCCGCTGATCCGGTATCCTTCCTTCGCGTCTATGGCAATTGTCCGCTTCTGTCCTTTTTCTGAGATCGTGCATATTTTATTGTTTTTATCTTCCTGGAACACGGCATCGCCGCCCTCAGTATTCATGATGAGCAGTTTCTGGCTGATCGTATCTGCCTCGGGCTCTCCTTTGAGCGCCACAACCGCAAAGGGGCTGAACGAATAGCAGGTGACGATCAGACCTTTATCCGTCACAATGCAGTCAAGTTCCTCCACACCAGTGATCGTGCCATTTTTGTCTCTCGTAAAGTGATACGCCTTGTAGCTCACACCTGCATTCTCCGGTCCGAAACCTTCCGGAAAGCCGATGTGCAGCCTGACACTGGATCCTGTGCTCAGTATATTCTCATTGCAGGTCATCAGCTTGAGATCGTAGGTAGCGCTCTTTACTATGGTGCACTCATCGGGAAGCTTGCCTTCTATCTTCTCTAGCATCTCCCCGCTCTGCTTCGCGGGATCGCTCTCCACCACCACCTCGGGCTTCGAAGCCGTCAAGACGATGTTCTTCACATCCCTGAGTTTCTGATTATTCTCATTCACCCAGTCGCCGCAGAATATGTCCATCGGCTCCAACAGCTTGGGTTTCGCGCCCAGATTCAGATAGATCCCCTCATTCCTGTGTGCACAGATTGATATCTTTATCTTCGCACTGTAGATAAAGCTGTCCGGTGCCTTCAGGCTGCCTATCCCCTGCAGACCGGTGATCTGGAACGTATAATCAGCGTAATTGTCCGCCAGCTGATCACTCGGCGTAAAGTCGAACTCCACCGTGCGGTCTCCATCCCATGTAAAATTCTCGATCTTGCTGTTCTCCTCCGCACTCCAGCCATTTTTTACAGTGACTTTATATCCGGCTTTCTGCCCGTTGATCTCCACGAGCTGTTCGTTGAACACCGCCGTAATATGATATTTCTTTCCACAGGAAATAAAGCTCGTATTGTTTGGCGTGAGTTTTCTGGCAAAGGGTGACGGGACAAATGTGCCCTTCGGATTGTCCAGCTTTCCCGTGGAGACGATGAAATCTGCCTCCGTCCCCTGGAATTTCCAGTTCTTTTCCAGTTCCTCCGCAGTCAGGTCATCACCGTAGAGCGGACCCGCAGGCGCCTTTTTCGTGACCGCAAACTCAATATACCTGCTGTTCCCGTTGGCAAGGAGCAGCGCATCCGCATGCTGCGGCATCATAAAAGGCTTAGGATCGGCATAGCCCCAGCTGCCGACTTCATACTCTCCAGTTCCTGGCATATACTGATAAAAGCGGGCCAGCATATACACGCCCTCGCGGTCGACCGCATTCTGATATCCCATGCCCTTGTAGCTTACCTTAAATACACCTACCGCCCCTTCTGACTCCGTCCCATTCCGGTACTGCACCAGAAGTCCCTCTTTGTCAAAGCGCTTTTCATATCCGTCCTCGTCCGTATCCCCGTCCGTGTTCCCCGTATCCGGTTCCGGTTCTTCCCCCTCAGAGCCTCCTTCCGGTCCCGAAAGCTGCGGATAGGTAAACCGAAAACCGCTGCCTGACATAACGCCGTCGGGCTTGTGGTTCGCATCCATCACCGATCTGTCAGCCAGCAGATACTTTCCACTGTCAACAGTACCCTTCATACCGTCTCCGGCTGTGGCATCCACACCATACCACTTTCCGTCGATCTGTACATAGTTCCACATGTGAAGATTGTCGCTGCCGTCCGGCGCCCGGTAGTTTCCCTGCACCAGCACGCTGTTGATCCCCATGGCATCCAGCACGGTCTTGACCGCCCTGGCATAACCTTCACACAGGCTCTGTCCCTTCACGAGCGCACCGTAGGAGGTTCTCACATGCCCTGCGTTGCCCGCATCACAATTTGTGTCGAGCCTGTATTCGGTGTTGTCTATAATGGCATTGTACACATACGCCACCTGCTCCCGGACTGACGAGGAATTCCCCTTCGCGCCCTTTACGATCTCGCTGATCCTGGCATCCTGCTCCTTTTCCGCACGCTCTACCTGCTGCGTGTCGGCAAATCCCTCCACAAAATAGTTCTCGGTCCTGCCGATTCCCAGAACAACCTTGTACACATCGCCGCTCTTGCTCATCGAGACCGACAGATTTGAAAAATCCACATAAAAAATATCCGGATAATCTGCATAAAAAGCATCCCTTGCCGCCCCGTACTGGCGCAGCAGCTCGTCCTTGTCCGTCTCATAGCGCGCAGCCTGCTCACTGGTCATATGCCCCTTTTCCACCAGATCATACTCCTGCGTACCCGTCTTGAAGATCCCCTGCACATACATCTCGTACATGGCATCATAAATAATTTTGGCATCACCTTTCAGCTGACTGTAATAATACCGACTTGCGTTCGTGTTTGCTGCATAGACACTGCCGCCCGCGCCCGCCATACCATATGGCAGCACCAGCAGCAGGGCGAGCATGACAGCAAAAATTCTCGTTCGTCTCATCCCTCTACTCCCCTTTTACTAAAGATTTTTAAAAAATAGTATCAGCTTTGCTGTTAATTGTCAAGAAATGGGAATTTATTTAACATTTTGTAACAATTATGTCATTTTCGCTGCCTGGACTGGAACTTTATACTTTCTTGCCGGAATCATGAGACTTCTTTCAAACGTTGACACGCATGCTGAATAATTTTGCAGTAAAAAAAGACGAAATCCCTTGATTTTTCAAGGCTTCCCGTCCTTTTTACTAAATATACAGCTTGCTTAAAATCCTGCGGATAACAGGACTTGAACCTGTCAAAAAAAGTGCCAAAATCATTGAAATTTCAGCATCTATTTCATTTTGTGACAAAATTCATGACTAATCCTTATTGTGATGTGTACCTACCTATTATAGATTGACTCTCTTCTAATTCTCCTTACCACTCTGCTCTAATCTTCTAACCCCTGTCTATTCATTACAGAGAAAATCTAATTTGGCAGACAAAATAGCGCGTTGAGGAACCAAGCTCGCCGTCTGGAATCTCCATATTTCGCTAACGGATAGATTTATGAAAACTATAATCTGAATATTCTGACAAGTGCCTTTTCCATTCCACATTTTTGTCTTTTCGCAAATCATACTAATTTGAATCTCTCAGAATAAAAATCCCCATAGCAGAGCTGTGGGGATTTTCATTTTGTACATCCTCGACATTACATAATTCAAGAAATATCGGGCACACATTGTTGTTCTGTATTAGCTTTAAACCATTGTTCAAAATCATCTTCAGGTTTACAATGAAAATACGTCCATTTCATATTTTTATATACAATTTGTATATTGGGATGACTTTGTCCCAATCTCCGGGAAAGAATATTATAAGATTTTAGGTAATAACTTAATGCACTCTCATATTTTCTTTGTTTTGTATATACATATGCCAGATTATTATAGCTTGTCGCTGTATCAGGATGCTCCTCTCCCAGTACACGTTCCCTTATACTTAATGCCTTTTCGTACAGGCTCTCAGCTCTTGCATAGTCTCCCTGACTCGAATATACCCCCGCCAGATTATTATAGCTTGCCGCTGTATCAGGATGCTCCTCTCCCAGTACACGTTCCCTTATACTTAATGCCTTTTCGTACAGGCTCTCAGCTCTTGCATAGTCTCCCTGAC
>CAJUES010000006.1:101964-104670 GCA_910585765.1 uncultured Lachnospiraceae bacterium
CCAGATTATTATAGCTTGCCGCTGTATTAGGATGCTCCTCTCCCAGTACACGTTCACTTATACTTAATGCCTTTTCGTACAGGCTCTCAGCTCTTGCATAGTCTCCCTGACTCTCATATACCCCCGCCAGATTATTATAGCTTGCCGCTGTATTAGGATGCTCCTCTCCCAGTACACGTTCCCTTATACTTAATGCCTTTTCATACAGAACCTCCGCTTTTTTGTATTCTGCTATGTAATTCAATAAATATGCAATATCAGACATAAACAATGCCTGTTCTGTATCATTGTTATTGATCAGTTTTTCAGATATGTTCTCTGCAAACGAAAGATATTTCTGACATTCTAAAGAGGAGCCGCTTTCTGGTATTTCCAGACACTTCCGGCATGCTTTGACTAATCCATAATGATTTTCTTTCTTGGGGCTACATTCATTATAAATAAATTGGGCAAACACCGGATGCAGGGCATAACTCTCCTGTTCCAGATCTAACTGCAGCCATCCCTTTTGATACAACCCCATCAGGATATAACTATCTTCGCCCACTCCCGCATCGGAAAGCAGCCATTCGTTACAGGTTTCTGCAGCCAATGGAATATATGGAAATATAGAAAATGCCTCCAAAATATTCTTTTCCGCCTCTGTGAGTCTGGACAGGCTAAACAGTTTTTCATAAGATTCCTGAATATTTACCTGTTCCCCATTCTTATGAAACACCAGCCCAAAGTTCTTCTCCTCCAACTCTTTTCTCAATCTTTTCACTGTCCACATCCTGGTCTTCGCTAAATGTGCCAGCAATTCGACCGTGATCGTATGCCTTCCTGCAAGCGTTTCAATAACATATTCCAGATCACAGTTTTCTTCTTCAGATAGATTCCGTCCACTGCTTCCAAACCGAATAATCTTAAAAATCTCCATACATTGTTTTTTATCAAGAAATCCTATATGGTATGACTCAAATTCATCACTAAGCGATATCTGTCTCGATGTCAGTATAATAGCACCTGGAATAGTTTCCAATCTTTTAAGGCCCAGATCTTCACTCATGGACTTGTCCACATTATCTATAAACAGCAGAAAATTCCCCTCGGAAGCCAGATCCTCCAATTCTTTCCACGCTGCCTCTTTATTTAACTCAGGGTTATCCTGCTTTTTGTACCTTAGACATTTCATCAGGCTGCTATCCATGTCACCATTATACTCGATATATCCAATATGACGCAAAAGCGTATCTCTGCCTTTATTATGCTTTTTATAGTACTCCCCAAACAATTTCCTGCATATATGTGTTTTACCTATTCCGCCCATGCCGCTTACCAAGACAGCTTTGCATCCATCCTCTATTCTCTGACGTAAATCCTGCAGTTCTTTCTCACGTCCTGTAAAATAATCTACTGCCCTTGTATTGGTCTTGTGTGTGACAACAAATCTGCGTTCCGATTCTTTGAATGTTGTAATATACAGCCCGCGTTCTGAATGTAAGCCATTCAATTCATCTTTGTGAGCATCTTCATCCTGAAATGCCGATACTTTCCCCAGATTACGCTCCAACATGATATCCATTTCCCCAGATATAGCTCTTCTTCCGTCAATTCCGCCAACAGTCCAGCATTCTTCTTTTGGCATCCACCTGTATGACGTCAACTTACCACTGCTCTTATCTATATCAAGCTCTCCCACAAAAAAAGTAACAGTTGCATAATCATCGACTCTCCCACTCCCGCATTGATATGTTGGAATATTCCGTTCTCCACTGGAATCAGAATCATATGCACCTTTATGCTGGTGACCACAAAGATAAAGATCAACATTATAATCGTTAAACATATTCCAGATTTTTTGCTGGTCTGTCTGAACAAAATGTGAGATCGGATGATGCCCGATCGCTATATTTACACTGTCTTCCTGATCTTTCAGTAACTTAATCGCATCATAAAAACAATCCTTTTCCAGAATTAAATTTCCTGCATCATTATCCGTTCCTGCAGTAAAAGCCGTATTCATCAAAAAAACATTATATTTACCCTTTTTCACAACCTTGTAGATATAATCTGCTTTTTCGCCTTTTACTTTTTTATAAAATGTTTTATACTTCGCGAAACCTTTTTGTAAGTGATCAATCGTATCTTTTTCAAATCTGAAATCAGCTTTTCTCGTCCCTTCTATAGTCAAAGTCCTTATTTGAGAGCGGCAAACATCGTGATTTCCCGGAATCATAAACAAATCATCTGCCGGAACTTTCAGCACCGCCATCAATGCCTCAATAAATTTTATTAAACCTAAATCGTATGCCCCGCCCTGATATGCAAAATCACCGGTAATAAAAATCATGTCGAAATGTTTTCCTCGAGAAATCTGCTCTATTTTTTCTAAGATTGTATCACGCATACGCTTAACTGCGTACCTTTCATTGTCCGAAAAATGTATATCTGATAAATGTATCCATCGTAATATATCCATATCTTCCTCCAAAATCACATAAGATGACTTTATTATAATAGTTTTCCTGCTTTTTGAATACACTTTAATTAATTTTTCTGCAACAAGTTCAAACCATTATACAGTACAATACAAAAAAGACCTGATGTTACTTCAATGTCATTCAGTTAAAGAATTATCTTGTTTAGTTAAGGTTAATCGGAAATTGCACATTGAAAACTAAATATAGCAGAACAGCTTTTTAAAGTTTGTACGAAAAATTATCA
>CAJUES010000007.1 GCA_910585765.1 uncultured Lachnospiraceae bacterium
GCTGATATAAGAGGGGGGCTGTCCATTGCATCCCCCAAGTAAAGTTACACTATCCGGCTCTGATGCCGGATTGACGTAATCGATCCGGCATGTTATGATGGAGACAGGTAAAAGAAAGAGAGAGGTACGAAGATGAGGGTATAGTTCGTTTTGGAAACAGGAAACGCAGCGGAAATGGTATTTATGATGCCGGCGTTTTTGTGTTGCCACAAGCGGACGATGCCCTCGGTTTCCGACCTCTTTTTTGCGTGGAAATTTTGAGTGCATTCTCCAGACATGCTCCGGGGAACTGCTGCGGGATTCGCGGCAGTTTCTCAGATGCACATGAACGCCCGTGGGATATATCTCAGCGGAGACTGACGGGTGCTCGGTGTATGAGTAAGGAAAAAGTATAAAAAGGAGTGCATGAAATGAAACAGATTCAATCCGTTTTCAATTATATCAATTTATATATCAAAAGTTTTAGGTTTGTCTGCAGGTCATCAGGGAAACTGACAGCGGCATTGCTGCTGCTGGTTCCTGTACAGGCGTTGCTGCCCACTGTGACGCTGTATCTCACAGACAGGATCATCAGCCAGATCCAGAGCGGGGATCCGGATCTGCTGGCATTGCTGCTGGCAGTGTGGGGGACCGCGTTTATCGCAGGCAATCTGGCATCGCCGATGGTCACGTTTGTGCAGGGGCAGCTGACCGACCGGCTTACGTACAGGCTCAATCTCAGTATCATGGAGCAGTCGGAGCGGCTCCAGACGATCGATCACTATGAGGACAGCAAGTTTCGCGACCAGATCAGCCTGCTGAGCAGCGAATCGAGCTGGCGCCCTGTCAATCTGCTGGTATTTGGGACGAGCCTGATGATGAACGCGATATCGCTGGTGTCCATGTTTATGCTGTTATGTTCCTTTCAGCCGGTCATTGCGGTGCTGCTCTTTGCCGCGCTGATCCCGCAGGGTGTTCTTTCCTATAAGATACAGCAGCAGGCGTTTGAGACGCTGGTGTCCAACAGCGAGGATTCCAGAAAGCTCGCCTATTATTCCGAGACACTGCTGTCGGCAGCGCATATCAAGGAGGTCCGACTGTATAAGCTGTACGGATTTTTTCAGAATAAATACAGAAGTGCATACCGGCGCATCCACGCCAGTGTGCAGAAGGGCAGGGTCAGGCAGTGTGTCTTTGCCTCTGCGTTTCTGATCCTCACCGGAGTGGTCAGCGTGCTGGGATTCTGCCATATCGCCTATGCTGTCCGTGGTCACAGGCTGGACGTCGGCACGATCCTGGTCTACACGTCAGCCATCGTCTATACGATCCAGGGGATCAGCAGGTTCGTCGAGGATTCCAGCCTGCTCTATGACACGCTGCTGTACATGTCCAATCTGTTCTCGTATCTGGCGATCGAAAATGCCGCGGGATTTGACGGGACAAGAGAATGGACAGATTTCGGTGAAATGAAAGTCGAGAACCTTTCTTTCCGGTATCCGCAGTGTGAAAAGCAGGTTCTTGACGAGGTTTCCTTTTCGGTAAAAAAGGGAGAAAAGATCGCGATCGTCGGGGAGAACGGCGCGGGAAAATCGACGCTGGTCACACACCGCATGGCGAGCGTCAGGGATGCGGATAAAGTCCTGTTTCTGAGAGACGGCAGGGTTCTGGGATTTGACGCGCACGAAGTGCTGCTTCGGACAAACGGTCACTACAGGGAGATCTGTCAGATGCAGGCGTCGATGTACCAGGATTTGGAAAAGGGAAAGAAAAACGGATCTAAGGTTTGACATTTTGCAGATTTGTGATAGAATTGTAACATAGTTGTAATAGTTCGGAACAGAATGCCGGATTTATTGCGTAGATTGATATTTTTGCAGAGATGAGGCGGTTTTTGGACGGTTACGTAGAGGAAAAGATCATGATTACTGTAGAATGGAGATTATTATGAAACAGCAAAAACACAAGCGCAGGGAATCTTTTTCGCTTCTTCTTGTCTCCAACACGGGAAAAGATACCAGGCAGTTTTTTCTCTCGCTAAAGATGATGCGGCTGATCATTGTTCTGATGCTGTTGATCTGCATCACACTTGTATGGAACATATACCGGTCGAGAACACACTACAAGAGTGAGTCGGAGCTTCGGCAGAAGCTGACATTGAGTGAACAGCAGGTGAAACAGCTCGAGAGTGAGCGGGAGACACTCAATGCCCAGAATGCGGCGCTCACAGAAGAAAACGAACTGTACAGACAGGCGGAGATCGTGAAGGCGGAGATGTCTGAGATGATGGGGACAGAGGAAAGCACGGCGGATGAGGCACAGCAGACGGACACGTCTGTCCCGAGCCAGTATCCCTGTACGGCGGGCGGTCTCCTGAAGGAGTCGTACTCGGAGGATCACCCGTACATCTCGATCAGTGCGCAGCAGGAGGACCGCATCACGGTGGCGGGAGACGGGACAGTCGCATCGGTGGGCGCGGACGATACATATCCGATCGTTATAGAGGTCGATCACGGGAATGGTTACAGATCCCGCTATATGTGCCGGCAGGAGGCAGATGTTCAGGTGGAGATGGGGCAGCAGGTGCAGAGCCGCGACACGTTGATGGTCATCAACGGAAACGAGACGCAGTTTGATTACCAGGTGATCTACAATGAACAGGTGATCGATCCGCTGCTGGTGCTGGAAGCGAAAGGTTAAAGGAGGATGTCATGTTGGGAAGAAACAAAAATTCTGCGTATGCAGATGATGGAAAGGATAAGGTAAGTACGCTGATCGGAAAGGAGACCACCTTTGACGGTGATCTGACCTCGGCGGAGACGGTGCGCATCGACGGCGTGATCAACGGAAACTGTTCCTGTGAGAAGAAGCTGATCCTCAGTGCGGAGGGACAGGTGAAGGGCAACATTACCGCACAGAGTGTGATCATCTCGGGGAGGGTGGACGGTGACATCACGGTCCAGGGAAAACTGGAACTCCTCTCCACAGGAAAGATCGCCGGAAACATCACGGCGGGTTCCCTTGTCATCGACGAGGGAGCGGCGTTCGACGGAAGGTGTACGATGTCGTCGCCTTCATCGGGAAACCTGTTTGCGGACACGGAGGAAGAAGGATAAATCTGAAAACTGCCACGGATCTGTCGGGATCTGTGGCAGTTTCTGGTTTGCGGCGCGATTGCGGATGCGGAGCACAAATGCGGGGCATAGATATAGAAAGTAAATATATTGAACACAAAATTTTAGCAAAAAAGCACTTTACAAATCAAATGTCAGATAATATAATGAATTTACATAATATTTTGAAAATAACTAAAGTATTGTGAAAAAGCGTCCGATATAGTTACTGTAAACCGATTTGACGGCACTATTTGAGGTCCCAAAAGTTTTTATTGTAAAAAAAGTATGAAAACCCTTTGAAAAATGGTTAAATTAGGTTATAATAGCTTAGTTACAGTATGTCTTCATAGATATAACCGTAATGGGAATACTAAGTTATCAGAAGATTATGCCAGCAAAGCGAAGGAACCGCAGCGTTCCTGCATGATAAATGACTTGATTTTACAAAATTGAATTCAAAGAAAGGGGCATACAGCCATGCAATACACAGATATTGGGATCGATCTTGGAACCGCGAGTATATTAGTTTACATCAGAGGGAAGGGCGTCGTGCTCAAAGAGCCTTCTGTCGTTGCTTTTGACAGGGATACACAGAAGATAAAGGCGATCGGGGAAGATGCGCGGCTGATGCTCGGAAGGACACCGGGAAACATTGTGGCGGTCAGACCGCTCAGGCAGGGTGTCATATCTGATTATAAAGTGACGGAGCAGATGATGAAGCACTTTATCCAGAAAGCGCTGGGCAGGAAGACATTCAGGAAGCCGATCATCGCCGTGTGTGTGCCGAGCGGTGTCACGGAGGTGGAGAAGAAGGCGGTCGAGGATGCTACCTACCAGGCAGGTGCGCGGGATGTCAAGATCATTGAGGAACCGATCGCTGCAGCGATCGGCGCGGGGATCGATATCTCGAAGCCGTGCGGGAATATGATCGTGGATATCGGGGGAGGCACTTCCGATATCGCAGTGATCTCGCTTGGCGGCACGGTGGTGAGTGCGTCGATCAAGGTCGCGGGCGATGACTTTGATGAAGCCATTGTCAGATATATGAGAAAGAAACACAATCTATTGATTGGTGAGAGAACAGCAGAGGACATTAAGATCAAAATAGGTTCAGCATTTAAGAGGGCGGAAGTCGATTACCTGGATGTGAGAGGGCGAAACCTGGTCACGGGTCTTCCAAAGACGATCCGTGTCTCCTCCGAGGAGACGGAGGAGGCGCTTCGCGAGACAACCTCCCAGATTATTGATACGATCCACAGCGTGCTCGAGAAAACCCCGCCCGAACTGGCGGCGGATATCGCCGACAGGGGGATCGTGCTCACGGGAGGCGGAAGCCTGCTCTGCGGGCTGGAGGATCTGATCGAGTCGCGCACGGGCATCAATACGATGACGGCGGAGGATCCGATGACCGCGGTGGCGATCGGTACGGGCAAGTACGTGGAGTTTCTCGCGGGCGGCAGGGATGAGTGATCGGCGGACAGAATCTCTTGGTGGTGCTGGAGCGCAGGATGTCAAAGCTTTGTAGCAGATTAGGAGGAACTTATGCTTAGAGGTCTTTATACATCATACACTGGTATGTTGAATGAGCAGTACAGAATGGATATCATGTCGAACAATCTGGCAAATGCAGATACGACTGGTTTTAAGAAGGAAGGTTCTACGAGCCAGGCATATGCGGAAGTGATGGCGGTGAAAATCAAGGATCTGACGGAGAATCCGAACACGCCAAGGAGACTTGGCAATATGAGCCTCGGGGTGAAAATAGGCGAGTCTTACACGGATTTCTCACAGGGTTCGCTCAGGGATACAGGCAATACGTATGATATCGCGCTTGGCGGAAGCGGGTTTTTCAACATCGAGTTCACCAGCAAGGCAGGCGAGACCTCTACGAAATATACAAGGGACGGTGGGTTTACCATCACCAAGGAGGGCTATCTGGTGACGAAGGATGGCGATTACGTCCTCGGTGAAAACGGCAGGATCCAGCTCTCTACAACGGCGGGCACCACAGTCTTTGACCGGAACGGAGACATCTACCAGGATGACAGACTTGTGGCGAGCCTCAAGATATCGGATTTCGAAGATACCAATTATCTGACTCACTACGGTGAGACGATGTGGGATGCCAAGGAAGGTGCAGTGGAGATCGACGTGGAGGATCCGGATGTCCGTCAGGGGTATCTCGAGATGTCAAACGCGAACGTTGTCAAGGAAATGGTAAACATGATAACAATCTCAAGGCATTACGAGTCAAACCAGAAGATGCTGACATCGTTTGACGAGACGCTTGAGAAGACGATGACACTCAGCAAGCTTTGATAAGGGGGAAAGATAGATGGTACGATCATTATGGACAGGCGCGACGGGCATGATCGCGCAGCAGTTAAACGTGGACAATATTGCAAATAACCTCGCCAATGTAAACACGACAGGCTACAAATCCGAGGTTATGGAGTTCAAATCTCTTTTATATCAGACGATACAGACGCGGACTACGACGGCAAACGGAGAGAACAAACCGATCGGCGCGGAGGTAGGCCTGGGTGTCAGAAATTCTTCGATCACCTCCATCTTCACGGACGGAAATCCGCTTGAGACGCCCGGTTCAGCGAACTTTGCGCTGAACGGCAACGGTTTCTTTGGAATCCGGGGTGCGGACGGAAATACATATTATACGAGAAACGGTAATTTTGTCTTTGCTGTCGGACCGCAGGGGATCACGCTCGAGACGACAGACGGGCTTCCCGTTCTGGATTCCGAGGGGGATCCGATCATCCTTGAGGACGATGAGATCGTCACCAGCAAGATCACGGTCGGGCGCAACGACGGCATGCTGTACTACCCCGATGAGGAGGGTGTGCCGCAGAGTCTGGATATGCGGATCGGACTCTGGCAGTTCAACAATCCGGCAGGTCTGAGCAAGGAGGGGGACAGCCTGTACTCCGAGACGGCAGCGAGCGGTGAGGCGATGAGCGAGGCAGAAAACGACAATCTGCCCAGGACAAAGATGATCCAGGGCTATCTGGAGGGATCCAATGTGCAGATCGCCGACGAGATGGTCAATCTGATCGTGGCGCAGCGCGCATACGAGATGAACTCCAAGGTGATCACGACTTCCGATGAGATGCTCCAGCAGGCAAATCAGTTGAAGCGTTAAGGATGTGATCGGATCTTTCGGGGCGTCGCGGGACGCCGCGCAGGATGATCAGGGAGCTGCGCATAGGAAGCAGGCGGAAGGAGGAGACAGGATGGATATCAGCGGGATGGGTTCGGTATATGCAGACTATATGACAAGTCAGGCTTCGAACAATAAGGCGGAGACACTGCAGGGCAGGCTGGCAAACGGCAGTGCGTCGACGGATGAGAAAGAACTCAAGGAGGCGTGCAGGGAGTTTGAGTCTTATTTTGTGGAGCAGGTCTTCGATGCGATGATGAAGACGACAAAGGTTTTCTCAGATGAAGATGAAAACGGCTATGCGACAAAGATGGTAGATTATTTTAAGGATTTTGCAGTGCAGGAGCTGTGCGACAATGTGACGGACGGTGACGGACTGGGACTGGCGAATATCCTGTATGAGCAGATGAAACGCAATTACGGCATCGGGGTAGTGCAGCCGGAAGAGCTTTCAGCGGAATAGAAGATATTCCTTGGGGAAAACAGCCGACCTTGTTTGAAAGAACAGGTCGGTTTTTACATTATGGAGGGACGGCAACTTGGAGAAACTGAAAGGGTTTGTCGAGCATGTTATTTTCAAAAATGCGGAGAACGGTTACGGTGTGATCAACCTCAAGGTGGAGGATATGGAGATCACCTGCACGGGCATCTTCACCAACCTGGACGAGGGCGAGAGCATCGAGGCGGAGGGCGCTTACGTGGATCACGCGGTCTACGGGAAACAGTTCAAGGTGGAGCGGTTTGCGGTGATCGCGCCGGAGGACAGGGTCGCGGTGGAGCGCTATCTGGGCTCCGGCGCGGTCAAGGGGGTCGGCGCGGCGCTCGCCGCCCGGATCGTGCGGCATTTCGGGGACGATACGTTTCGGATCATCGAGGAGGAACCGCACAGGCTTGCGGAGATCAAGGGCATCAGCGAGCGGAAGGCGCGGGAGATCGCGGAGCAGGTCGAGGAGAAAAAAGACGCCAGGGATGCGATGTTTTTTCTGCAGAAGTACGGCATCTCCAACACGCTCGCGGTCAAGATCTATAAGCAGTACGGCATGGGACTGTACAAGATCATGCAGGAGAATCCGTACAGGCTGGCGGAGGATGTGTCCGGCATTGGTTTTCGCATCGCGGACGAGATCGCATCGCGCATCGGGATTCACACGGACTCGGACTACAGGATCCGGAGCGGGATCCTGTACACGCTGCTGCAGGCGGGGGGAGAGGGGCATGTCTTTCTGCCGCAGGAGCAGCTGCTGGAAAAGGCTGCCGATATGCTGGGGCTTGCACCGGAGCAGATCGAGCCGCAGATCACCAACCTTGCGATCGACAGGAAGCTTGTGATCAAACAGAAAGAACTTGACGACAGCCGGAAAATATTGTGTGTCTACAGCATGAGCGCCTACTACGCGGAGCTGAACTGTGCCCGCATGCTCTTTGAGCTGCAGCGGGCGTTTGACGGGGCGGAGCGCTTTACCAGGACAGAGCTGGAACGCCTCGAGCGCAAGATCGAAAAGCTCGAGGAGAGCAGCCATATGGAGCTGGATGCGCTGCAGCGCAAAGCCGTGACGGAGGCCGTACAAAACGGTATTTTTATCTTGTCCGGGGGACCCGGGACCGGAAAGACGACGACGATCAACATGATCATCCGGTACTTTGAGCAGGAGGGCATGGACATTTTCCTGGCGGCGCCCACCGGGAGGGCGGCAAAGCGCATGACGGAGGCAACCGGGTTCGAGGCGAAGACGATCCACCGGCTTCTGGAGCTGAACGGCGACATGTCGGATGACAGGCAGTCGTCCGCCGCGCATTTCGAGAAGAACGAGCTCAATCCGCTGGAGGCGGATGTCGTCATCATCGATGAGATGTCGATGGTGGATATCCATCTGTTTCAGTCGCTCCTGAAGGCGGTCGCGCCGGGGACAAGACTGGTGATGGTCGGGGACAGGAACCAGCTCCCGTCCGTCGGACCGGGGCAGGTGCTGAAAGATCTCATGGCGAGCGGCTGCATCGCCACGGTCGTGCTGTCAAAGATCTTCCGCCAGGCGGGCGAGAGCGATATTGTCGTCAATGCGCACTATATTAATGAAGGAAAGGCGATCAGGCTGGACAACAAGAGCAGGGACTTTTTCTTTCTGGAGCGGGACAACGTCAATGTGATCTATAAGCACATGATCCAGCTGATCACCGAAAAACTTCCCAGGTACGTGAAGGCGGGAGTCTACGATATACAGGTGCTCACACCGATGCGCAAGGGGGCGCTCGGCGTGGAGACATTAAACGGGATCCTGCAGCAGTACCTCAACCCGCCGTCGCCGGAAAAGCTGGAGCTGGCGCACGGTGACGGTGTGTTCCGCCTGGGGGACAAGGTGATGCAGATCAAGAACAACTATCAGCTCGAGTGGGAGATCGTCAGCAAGTACGGCATTGCAGTGGACAGCGGGCAGGGTGTATTTAACGGGGATGTGGGCATCATAAAAGAGATCAACGAGACGGCGAAGACGGTAGTCGTGGAATACGACGACCTGCGCAGGGTCACGTACCCGATCACCGGGCTCGACGAGATCGAGCTCGCCTACGCAGTCACGATCCACAAGTCGCAGGGCAGCGAGTACCCCGCGGTGATCATGCCGCTGCTCACGGGGCCAAAGATGCTGTTCAACAGAAATCTGCTCTACACCGGAGTCACGCGGGCAAAAAACTGTGTGACGATCCTCGGCAGCAGGGAGACACTCAGCCAGATGATCGCAAACGAGAACGAGCAGAGACGCTTCACAGGTTTAAAGGATAGGATATGCGAGATCATGAATCAGGATTTGGGATAAAGGAGACGCTGGTCAGCATGGTCTTCCCGCGCAGGTGCCCCGTGTGCGACGACCCTGTGCCGATCGGGGAGGGGCTCATATGCAGCCAGTGCAGGACAAAGCCGCAGTATATCAGGGAGCCGCGGTGCAGGCGGTGCGGGAAGCAGCTCGCGGGCGGCACGACAGCGTACTGCCGCGACTGTACACGGCATAAGCACGTATTTGATTATGGTTATGCCCTCTACGACTATCAGAGCATGAAAAAGAGCATCTACCGCTTCAAGTATGGCAGGCGGTGCGAGTACGCGGCTTTCTATGCGAGGGATATCTGCGAGAGGCTCTCGGAGGAGATCCGTGTGATGGGGGCGGATTCCATCGTGCCGGTCCCGGTGCACGCGTCGAGAAGGCGGAGCAGGGGATATAACCAGGCGGAGCTTGTCGCGTCGGAGATGTCAAGGCTCACAGGGATCACAATGTATGATAAACTGGTGAAAAGAGTCCGGAAAACGGTTCCTCAAAAAGAGCTAAGTATACAAGAAAGACAAAATAATTTGAAAAAAGCTTTCAATATTACCTCAAATGATGTAAAATTAAAGAAAACGATCCTTGTCGATGACATATACACGACAGGGAGCACATTGGATGCCGTTGCCATGGAGTTAAAGCGGCATGGAGTAAAGTCGGTTTATTTCATAGCACTCTGCATCGGAGACGGTATGTAAGAATAAAATGATCAATGGAGGGATTTGCAATGAATGTAAGAAATTGTAGGAAATGTGGAAAGCTGTTCAATTACATATCGGGGATGCCGATCTGTCCGGCGTGCAAGGATCTGCTCGAAGAGAAATTCCAGACAGTGAAGAAGTACATCCGGGAGAACCGTCTGGCGGACATCAAGGAGGTCGCTGAGGCGTGCGAGGTCGAAGTGGGACAGATCCAGCAGTGGATCCGTGAGGAGCGTCTTGAGTTTACGGAGGATTCACCGGTAAAGATCCCATGTGAGAACTGCGGCGCATCGATAAGGTCAGGAAAATATTGCGAGAAGTGCAAGCGCGAGATGACAAACAATCTCTCGAGCGTGATGGAAAAGCCCAAGGCTGTTCTGGCGGAACCAAAGAAACCGCAGTCGACAGGGAACAAGATGCGTTTCCTCGACAGACAATAGCTCGCAATGCACTGACAGGATTGCATAAGGAAGAGAGTTATGTTAAATGAAGAAAGAGTAAGGCTGATGACCAGGATGGCATGCTACGAGGCGGATGAGGGCAGGAAGAATGTCGCGATCGGGAATTATTTCCGGGGCGATTATATCGGTCTTCAGGTCATCAAATCGATTATCAGCGCAACGATTGCATATGTTATTTTATTTGCAATGTTTATTTTTTATGATTTTGAAGTTTTTATGGCGGACATCTACAAGATGGATCTGTTCGGTTTTGCAAAGTCAGTGATTATTTATTATCTGATCTTTACGGCGGCATATGCATTGATCTCGTACGCGGTGTACACCTATCGGTACACAAAGGCAAGAAAGAGCCTTAAGACATACTACAATAATCTCAAGAAGCTTGCTTATATGTATGAGCGGGAGACCAAAAAGTGATTTTGGGGATTGGGAACTAAGTGAGGTTGGAGAGGAAATAATTATGACAAACCTTTTGGTTTTTAGGGAACAGTTGAGGAAATTTTATAGCAAATACGAGCTGTATCTCACACCAATTTTTAAGTTTCTGCTGGCACTGGTGACACTGGTCATGATCAACAGCAGTATCGGTTATATGAGCGAGCTGAAAAAATCGGTGGTCGTGCTGGTGCTGGCACTTATATGTTCGTTTCTGCCGATGAACTTTATCGTGTTTGTGGCGGCGGCGGTGACGCTGGGGCACCTGTACAAATTCTCGATGGAATGTGCGCTGGTGGCGCTGGTCGTGTTTTTGTTATTGTTTATTCTCTATTTTCGGTTTTCGTCTAACGATGCGATCGCCGTGCTGCTCACACCGCTTTGCTTCATGTTGAAGATACCGTATGTGATGCCCATTGCGATGGGACTTGTGGGAACGCCGTTCTCGGCAGTGTCGGTGGCAGGCGGCACTGTCGTGTACTATACGGTGAGTTATATGATCGACAACGCGTCGATGCTCGGCACTTTTGAGGACGACGGCGCCCTGGAGAAATTCCGGTACATCATTGACGGGATGCTCGGGAACAAGGCGATGTACGTGACGCTGGCAGCTTTTGCAGCCACCCTGATCGTCGTGTATTTCATCAGGCGCCTCAGCGTCGATTACGCGTGGATGATCGCCATGGTCACAGGGGCGCTTCTGGATGTGCTGGTCATGCTCTTCGGTGATCTGTTGTACAACACAAACCTCTCGGTCGTGGGGCTGATCGTCGGCAGCGTGGTGTCGGTGGCGCTCGCAAAAGTGCTGGAATTTTTTGTGTTCAACGTGGATTACTCGCGCACGGAGTATGTGCAGTTCGAGGATGACGAGTATTATTATTATGTGAAGGCTGTCCCCAAGAATACGGTGGCGGCACCGCAGAAACGGGTGAAGACGATCAGAGTGCCGGAGAAGGCAGTCAGGGAGCAGAAGAGGGATAGATAAAAAGGATGGTTCAAAATGGATATGATTCTTGAACGTCTTGGATCCTATATGGAGACGTTATCATTGCGCAGTTTTAACATCAGATGGCAGGATATAGTGGAGGTTATCATTATATCCTTTTTACTGTATCAGATCATGGCATGGGTAAAGCATACCAAGGTGTGGCTCCTCATGAAGGGGATCGTCATCATCATGGCGTTCATCCTGTTTGCGATCGCCTTTAAGATGCACACGATCATATGGATTGTGGAGCATGTGCTGAGTATAGCGGTCACGGCGATGATCGTCATCCTTCAGCCGGAACTGAGGCATGCGCTCGAGGAGCTCGGGCGCAAGAGCTTCGTCACGAACCTGATCACGTTCGAGAAGCCCACGGATGAGCGTTTTTCAGACAAGACGGTGAACGATCTGGTGAAGGCGAGTTTCGAGATGGGCAAGGTCAAGACGGGCGCGCTCATGGTGATCGAGCAGAACGTGCTGCTCACGGAATACGAGAGAACAGGTATTGAGGTGGATGGGCTGATCTCCAGTCAGCTGATCATCAATATCTTTGAGCATAATACACCGCTTCATGACGGTGCGGTGATCATACGCGGAAACAGGGTGATATCGGCGACCTGCTATCTGCCGCTGTCCGACAATATGGAGATCAGCAAGGAGCTGGGGACAAGGCACCGCGCGGCTGTGGGGATATCCGAGGTGACGGATGCACTCACGATCATCGTGTCGGAGGAGACCGGTCATGTCAGTGTGACTTATGAGGGAAAGCTGTACCGCAATCTCGACGCCAACGGACTGCGGGAGAAGATCAGCATGATTCAGAATAAGGAAGTGGAGGATAACAAGAAGCGCAGGCTCTGGAAAGGTAGGGCTAAAGATGAAAAATAGTATATTGAAGAAAGCGGTCAGACTGGTCACAAACAACTTCGGGCTGAAGATCCTGGCGGTGATCGCATCCTGCGGCCTGTGGGTTGTGGTGGACAATATCAACGATCCGCTCGATTCGGAGACTTTTTACAACGTGCCGGTCGACATCATCAATGCGGATCTGGTGACGAATGAGGGGAAGGTCTATGACGTGCTGGACGGGACGGATGTGGTCAACGTCACGGTGAGGGGAAAGAAATCGCTGCTCTCGTATGTCGCCAAGGAGGACATCAGGGCGGTTGCAGACATGTCAGAGCTCACCTTTATGAACACGATCGGGATCAAGGTGTCGAGCACGCGCAGCAATTCGGATCTTGATTTCAAGACGAACATCGACAGTGTGAAGCTGTCGATTGAGAATATGAGAGGAGATCAGAAGCCGATCAACATCACGATAGCCGGGGAGCCGGCGGAAGGGTATGTGATCGGTGAAGCGAAGCCGAGCCAGAACGTTGTCCGGATCACGGGACCTGAGTCCCTGATGGAACAGATCGACCACGTGGAGGCTGTGATAAGCGTCAACGGCTATTCTTCGGATATCAACACAAGTGCCGAGCTGAAACTCTACAACGCGGAAAACAAAGAGATCAGGAACAGTGCGATCAAGATGAATATAACGACTGTGAATGTCGCCGTGACGATCCTTGCGACCAAGATCGTTCCGCTGAGCTTTGTCGTGCCGGATGAACCGGCGCCGGGATATGTCTTGAGCGGGGAGCCGTTCAGCATGCCCGAGACGGTCACGATCGCGGGCAGGAGCAGTGTTCTGGACAGTATTTCAAAGATCGTCGTATCGGATCCGGCGCTCAGCGTGGATGATCGGACGGAAAATATGACCGCTGTGGTCAATGTCAGGAAGTACCTGCCCACGGGAGTGCAGTTTGCGGACAGCAGCTTTGGCGGCAACGTGAGTGTCACGGTGGGGATCGAGCAGCTTGTGACAAAGGAACTCCGCATACCGGCAAGGAATTTTGCGGCCGGCTTTGAGCCCGGAAAGAGACCGGACAATCTGAAACTGACACTGAGGGAAGTGGAGAACCAGGAGTACTATACGGTCCGCATATCCGGTACCAGGGCGGCGGTGGATGCCGTGAATGCCGAGGAAGTGATCGGCGTGGTGGACATGAACGCGCTTCTCGAGAGACTGGGGCTGGCAGAGTGGGTTCCGGGCATATATCAGGGGGAGATCACGTTCAACGAGATTCTCAGCGGCGTGACACTGGAACAGCCCTATCAGATGACGGTCGTGCTGGAGGCGGACGGGGAGGATTCCGCCGCCGGAGAAAGTGAATAGCTGAGCGGGAATAGAATGAGAACGGAATAAATAAGTTTTGGAGGATTGGAAGAGATGGCTAGACTATTTGGAACAGATGGAGTGCGGGGAGTGGCAAATGATGAACTGACGCCTGTGCTTGCCATGCAGCTGGGTCAGGCGGGAGCGTATGTACTGTCGAAGGAGAACGAACATAAGCCGACGATCATGGTGGGATGCGACACGCGCATTTCGGGTGATATGCTGGCAAATGCATTGATGGCAGGAGCCTGCTCTGTCGGAGCGAACGTGGTGTATGTGGGCGTGATCCCCACGCCGGCGATCGCCTATCTGACCAAGAAATACAGAGTCGATGCGGGGGTTGTGATCTCCGCGTCGCACAATCCGGTTGAGTTCAACGGCATCAAGTTCTTTGACGGCAATGGGTTTAAACTGCCGGATTCCCTGGAGGATGAGATCGAGGCGCTGATCAACAGCGGCATGAAGGATATCCAGTTTCCGACGGGACCGAGTGTCGGGAAGATCAAGTACCGCACGGACGCGAGGGAGGAGTATATCAACCATTCCGTGCAGGCTGTCCCGGTTGACCTGAGCGGTCTAAAGATCGTGGTGGACTGTGCGGAGGGCGCCTCCTTCTACACATCCGTGGAGACGCTCAAGGAGCTTGGCGCCAATATCGTGGCGATCCACAACAACCCGGACGGGACGAACATCAACGCGAACTGCGGATCCACCCACATGGGCGAGCTTCAGGCGCGGGTGGTGTACGAGAAGGCAGATGTAGGGCTGGCGTTCGACGGCGATGCCGACAGGCTTCTCGCGGTGGATGAGAACGGCAGCCAGGTTGACGGTGATGTGATCATGGCGATCATCGGAAATCACATGAAGTCAAAGGGGACGCTGAAGGACAACACGATCGTCGCCACGGTGATGAGCAACCTGGGATTCTTCCTCATGGGCAAGGAAAACGGGATCAATATCGAGCAGACGAAGGTGGGCGACCGGTATGTACTCGAGCGCATGCTTGAGATCGGGGCAAACCTCGGCGGGGAGCAGTCGGGACATATCATCTTCCTCGACGAAAACACGACAGGGGACGGTCTGCTCAGCGCGCTGCACCTGCTGCAGGTGATGGTGGAGACCGGAAAGAAGCTCTCGGAGCTTGCGACGATCATGACGGTGCTCCCGCAGGCGCTTGTCGGGGCAAAGGTTCCCAATCACAAAAAGAACAGCTACATGGAGTACGCGGAGATCGCGGCGGCGGTCGAGCAGGTGAGTGCGAAGTTTGCGGGTGAGGGCAGAGTGCTGATCAGACCTTCCGGGACAGAGCCGCTGGTGCGGGTGATGATCGAGGGGAAGGACCAGCAGCTGATCGAGCAGGAGGCGCGGGCGCTTGCCGAGCTGATACAGGATGTAATGCTTTGATGCACACGACAGAACGGCTGGTTCTGTGTTATAAACAATTCGGAGGTGTGAGCTATGGTTAGTCAGAAGGTAGTCATTAAGAACCCGACAGGGCTGCATTTGCGTCCGGCAGGGATCCTGTGTAAGGAAGCGATGCAGTTTAGCTCACTGATAACCTTTACATTCCGCGGAAATACGGCAAATGCAAAGAGTGTGCTGAGCGTGCTGGGCGCATGTATCAAATGTGGTGACGAGATTGAGGTTTTTTGTGAAGGATCAGATGAGAATGAGGCATTGTCCACGATGATCAATGTCATAGCGGGCGGCCTGGGAGAGTGAGGAAGAAACTGTCCAAAAGGACAGGAACAGTTCCTGGGAGCTGTGAGAAGACAGACGCGCAGGGCGGCAGTGTCTTTTTCTCACAGCTCCTAATTTCGTGTAGGGGGATTTCTGGTGTGTCTGCGGTGAATAGAGTTTGTCTATATGAGAAAAGCTAACAATATCGGGAAAGGAAATGGAAAATGAGTGTGGTGAAAAAGATAATCGTCACAGGCTGCAACGGACAGCTTGGGCGTGCGATCAACAAAATATATCAGGACAGTACGGTGTACGAGTGCGTGAACACGGATGTCGGCGAGCTTGATATCACGAATGTGGAGTCGGTGGACCGGTTCGTGGCGGATGTGAAGCCGTATGCCATCATCAACTGCGCGGCGCACACGAACGTGAACGGATGCGAGACGGATGTGGACAATGCATACAGGATCAATGCGGTCGGACCGCGGAACCTGAGTATCGCGGCGTCGAGGTATCACGCGAAGCTGATGCACATCTCAACGGATTACGTGTTTGACGGGCAGGCGAGTTCTCCATATACGGAGTTTGACGTGCCGAACCCCCAAGCCGTGTACGGGAAGACGAAGCTTGCGGGCGAGCAGTTTGTCAGGGAATTTGCGCGGGAGTATTTCATTATCCGCACTGCGTGGCTGTACGGCGACGGGAAGAATTTCGTCAGGACGATGCTCGGGCTGGCGCAGAAGCATGACAAGGTGACGGTGGTCGGCGATCAGTTTGGCTCGCCGACGAGCGCGGACGAGCTTGCAGGAGCCATCGCGCACCTGCTTCCGACGGACAATTTCGGATTGTTCCACGGCACCTGCGAGGGGATAACGAACTGGGCGGATTTTACGAGGGAGATCTACAGGCTCGCCGGGAAGTCTACCGCGGTGGAGACCGTGACGACAGAGCAGTATGGCAAGTCTGTGACGGGCGTGGTGGCGCCAAGACCGGCATACTCGGTGCTGGAAAACTATATGCTCAAGCTCACGACGGACTATATGTTCGCGGATTGGCAAAAGGCTGCCGCAGAATATATAAAGGGCTTGTCATTCTGACGAAGTATAGGTATACTAAAGGTGGAATAATCTGGAAAAGAAAGATATCTGAACAGGAAAGGAAACAGGTACGATATGAATAATATAGCATTGATCACTGGTATCACGGGACAGGACGGCTCCTATCTGGCAGAATTTCTGCTCGCGAAGGGGTATGAGGTGCACGGATTGATCAGGAGGCACAGCATCTCAAACACGATGCGCATCGATCATCTGATCAGGTCAGAGTATTACAAGGTAAAGTTTTTCCTGCATTTTGCGGACACGACGGACTCCTCCAATCTGATGCGCATCATCGGTGAGATCCGACCGACGGAGGTCTATAACCTCGCGGCGCAGTCCCATGTGGGCGTGTCTTTTGAGGTGCCGGAGTACACGGCGGATGCGACGGGTGTCAGCACATTGAAGCTGCTCGAGGCGATCCGGGTGAACGGGGGCAACTGCAGGTATTATCAGGCGTCGACGTCCGAGCTTTTCGGAGGGCTTCCGGAGACGGCGCCGCAGAGTGAGACGACACCGTTTTATCCCAAGAGCCCGTATGGTGTGGCAAAACTGTACTCCTACTGGATCACGGTAAACTACAGGGAATCCTACAATATGTTTGCGTGCAACGGGATTTTGTTCAACCACGAGTCGCCGAGACGCGGTGAAAATTTTGTCACCAGAAAGATCACGCTCGCCATCGCGAATATGATCGCCGGAAAGCAGGGGAAGCTCTCCCTCGGCAACATGAACGCAAAGCGGGACTGGGGATTTGCGGGTGACTACGTGGAGGGGATGTGGCTGATGCTCCAGCAGAATGCCCCCGGGGACTATGTGCTCGCAACCAACGAGACACACACCGTGCGCCAGTTTGTGGAGGCTGCGTTTGCCGAGCTTGGCATCGCTGTCCGCTGGGAGGGCGAGGGTGTCCATGAGAAGGGATATGACGCTGAGACCGGAAAGCTGCTCGTCGATGTCAATCCTGAGTTTTATCGTCCGGCGGAGGTGGAGTTCCTCTGGGGAAATGCGGCGAAAGCGGAGAAAGAGCTCGGCTGGAAGCGCAAAGTGGACTTTAAGGGACTTGTGTCCATGATGATGGATGAGGATATGAGGGCAGTCACAGGGATGTCCTGTGAGCAGTATAGAAAGAGCAGGGACGGTGGAAACAATGAATAAGTCGGACAAAATCTATGTGGCAGGGCACAGGGGGCTTGTGGGTTCTGCCATTGTGAGAAAACTCGAAGAGAAGGGTTACAGCAATGTGATCGGCAGGACACACAGGGAGCTTGACCTCACAAGCCAGCAGGCGGTGCGTGATTTCTTTGAGGCTGAGAGACCGGAGGTGGTCGTGCTCGCAGCCGCGAAGGTCGGCGGGATCAACGCCAACAATACGGCGCCTGCGGAGTTTGCCTATGAAAACATGCAGATCCAGTGCAATGTGATCAAGTGCAGCCACGATTATCAGGTCAAAAAGCTTCTGTTCCTCGGGAGTACCTGCATCTATCCGAGGATGGCGCCGCAGCCGATCCCGGAGGACGCGCTGCTCACAGGTCCGCTGGAGGAGACGAACGAGGCGTACGCGATCGCGAAGATTTCAGGTCTGGAGATGTGCAAATTCTATAAGAGGCAGTACGGCGATGACTTCATCAGCTGTATGCCGACGAATCTCTATGGTCCGTATGACAATTATGATCTGTCGGGTTCCCATGTCATGCCTGCAATGATCCGGAAATTTCACGATGCAAAGATGAACAATGCCCCAAGTGTGGAGCTGTGGGGTACAGGCACGCCGCTGCGCGAGTTTCTGTATGTGGATGACATGGCGGATGCCTGCGTGTTCCTGCTGGAACATTACAGCGGGGAGCAGCATTTGAATATCGGTACGGGCAAGGAAGTGACGATCAGGGAACTGGCAGAGACGGTCCGGAATGTGGTCGGTTATCAGGGCGAGATCGTGTGGAACCGGGACATGCCGGACGGCACGCCGCGCAAACTGACGGACGTGACAAAGCTGCACGGTCTCGGGTGGACACACAAGGTGGAGCTTGAGGAGGGGGTGCAGCTCGCGTACGACTGGTTCAGGGAGAATGTGGAAAACGCAAGGCTATGACAAGGTTGGGAGCGTGATATAGGAGCCGTGCCGCAAGGTGTGAAATACAGGTACGGTTGAATTAGGGTGTGATAAAGTAGATATGGATGGTGAATGTTCGAGGACAAATATCTATAAACGAACTACATACCATATGATTAAATGCGGATTTCAGGCGAGACAGAAGGGCTATCGTTATCTGCGCGAGGCTGTATGGATAGCCTGTCAGGAGCCTGATGTCCTGATCTCAGTCACGAAGCGCCTGTATCCGGAAGTGGCGAAGCGTTTTAACACGACAGATAAACAGGTGGAACGTGCGATACGAAATGCTATTGAGACCGCGTGGAGCAATGGAGAACCAGAGACATTGAAAGCGTTTTTTGAAGAAATCTATGGCGACGGAACGATCAGACCTACCAATACCGAGGTTATAGAAAAGATGGTCGGGTTTTTTAGAAGCACAAAGAATTCCAAGGATTAGGTTGGAGGAAGAGGCAGTTGAAGGCTTATACGAAGATTTTGAGCATCATTGTACCCTGCTATAATGAGGAGGAGAGCGTGCCGTATTTCTATGCAGAGACAGTGAAGCAGGAAACATTTTTTCATGAGAGGGATGTGGAGTTTGAGTTTATATTTGTGGATGACGGATCAAAGGATGGCACGGTGCGCGCGGTAAAGGCGCTGCGTGAGAAGGATGAGCGCGTGCATCTAGTCGCGTTTTCACGGAATTTTGGAAAGGAAGCTGCCATCATCGCGGGACTTGAGAAGTCCACCGGGGATTATGCGGTACTTATGGATGCGGATCTGCAGGATCCGCCTGCGATTCTGCCGGAGATGTACGGCTATATCGAGCAGGGATATGATTCGGTGGCGACAAGGCGTGTGGACAGAAAAGGCGAGCCGCCGATCCGGTCTTTTTTTGCGAGACGGTTTTATGGTCTGATGCGCAGGATCTCGAAGACGGAGATCGTGGATGGCGCAAGGGATTACAGGCTGATGACGAGACAGGTGACGGAGGCGATCCTCGCGATGCGGGAGTACAACCGTTTTTCCAAGGGGATCTTTGGCTGGGTCGGCTACAGTACCAAGTGGATCGAGTACGAGAATGTAAAGCGGGTGGCGGGGGAGACAAAGTGGTCTTTCTGGAAGCTTTTTCTGTATTCGCTGGACGGGATCATGGCATTTTCCACAGCGCCGCTGTCGATCGCATCCGTGTTTGGGATCCTGTTCTGTTTCATCGCCTTTGTGTTTATGATCTTCATCTTCGTCAGGGCGCTGATCTACGGGGATCCGGTGGCAGGCTGGCCCTCCATGATGTGCATCATCTCGCTGATCGGCGGCGTGCAGCTTCTGTGTCTCGGCATCATGGGACAGTATATGAGCAAGATGTATATGGAAGTGAAGGACAGACCGAAATACCTTGTTAAGGAAGAGTTTTGAGTATGATGGATGAGATCGACGATAAGGCGGATAAGGTGGACGCAGGCAGGAAAGCCGGGCTTGTGAGCATCGTGGTGCCGGTGTACAACGCGGAGCGGTTCATCGAGGAGACGATCTTTCGCGTGCAGGCGCAGACATATGACAGCTGGGAGCTGCTGCTGGTGGATGACTGCTCGACGGATAGAAGCAGGGAGCTGATCAGCCGCAGGAGCGCGGAGGACAGGCGCGTCAGGCTGATTGCGCAGGAGCACAACGGCGGCGCGGCGCGGGCGAGGAACCGCGGGATCCGGGAGGCAGGCGGACAGTACATCTGTTTTCTGGACGCGGATGATATCTGGATGCCGGGGAAGCTTGAGCGGGAGCTGGCGTTTATCAGGTATGTGCAGGGAGAGCGGGATCCGGATGCCGGATTTGTGTTCATGGGCTATGAGTTTGCGGACGGATCGGGTGCGGGACTCGGAAAAGTGGTGCATGTGCCGGTGCGGATCACGTATCAGCAGGCGCTGAAAAACACAACCATTTTCACGTCTACGGTGATGATAGACCGGGATAAGATACAGGACGCGGATATCTGCATGCCGTGTGTCGCCAGCGAGGACACGGCGACGTGGTGGCACCTGCTGAAAAAGTACGGGGCAGCGTACGGCCTGGACGAGAATCTGGTCCGATACAGGAGAAGTGCGGATACGTTGTCGTCAAATAAACTGACTGCAGTCAGGAGGATATGGAATCTGTACCGCCGGCAGGAGCGCCTGTCTGTCACAAAAAGCGTGTACTGTATGTGCTTTTGGGCATTCAGGGCGGTGCTGCGGCGTGTTTGATTTCTTGGTTTGGAGGCTGAAAAGTGGGACGGATAGAGGCAGCAAAGAGGACAATTATATTACAGATGTCATTGATCGGGCTTGTCTTTCAGACGGTCTTGTACATCTATGTCTGGCACAAGGTGTACAATGACATCATGCAGAGCGGCATGTGGCGGAGCTTTCACAGGAAGGGCTTCTGGCTTCTGGCAGCCGTCTATTTCATACTGCTGCTGTTCTTCACGGCGACGTACGGAGGGCTGAAAGTGGGGTACCTGAAACCGATGGATGTGTTTTTCTCCCAGGTGATCTCGCTCCTGTGCGCCAATATCGTCTCGTACTTCCAGATCTCGCTGCTGTCGCTGGGACTGGTCACGCCCTATCCGCTGCTGCTGATGATGCTGGGGCAGATCGTCGTGTCTGCGGGGTGGACGCTCGTGAGCCATAAGCTCTACCAGCGCTTTTTTCCGCCGAAACAGCTGCTGTTCATCAGCGGCGGCAGACCGACGGAGGATATCTTGAAGAAGTTCGAGACGCGCAGGGACAAGTACAACATCATTAAATGTGCGGCGGAGAGCGAAGGGCCTGAGGCGTTAGAGCGGGAGATCGTCTCGCGCTACGACGGCGTGGTACTGTGGGATATGGACACGGCGATCCGCAACAGGCTTCTGAAATTCTGCTACAGCAGGGGGATCCGGGTGTACATGATGCCCAAGATCCCGGACATCATGATCAAGGGCTCCGACCAGCTGCATCTCTTTGACACGCCGATCCTGCTCACGAGGGAGTACGCGATGACGATCGAGCAGCGGGCGGTGAAGCGTCTGATCGACATCGTGTGTGCGATGATCCTGATGATCGTGACAGCGCCGTTCATGATCGTGACGGCGGCGGCGATCAAGCTGTATGACGGCGGCCCTGTCCTGTACAGGCAGGTGCGGTGCACGCGGGACATGAGAGAGTTTCGGATCCTGAAATTCCGGAGTATGTGCACGGATGCCGAGAAGGATGGCGTCGCGAGGCTTGCAGCCAAGAACGACAGCCGCATCACGCCGATCGGAAAGTTTATCAGGATGACGCGGATCGATGAACTCCCACAGCTCTTTAACATATTGAACGGCGAGATGTCCTTCATCGGTCCGCGCCCCGAGAGACCTGAGATCATCAGACAATATCAGGAGGACATGCCGGAGTTTACATTCCGGACGAAGGTGAAGGCGGGGCTTGCAGGTTACGCGCAGGTGTATGGGAAGTACAACACGACGCCGTACGACAAGCTCAAGCTCGATCTCTTTTACATTGAAAATTACAGTGTGTGGCTGGATTTAAAGCTGATGCTCCTGACGCTCAAGATCCTGTTCCAGGCGGAGAGCACAGAGGGCGTGGACGAGAACCAGACAACTGCGATAAAAAATCATGATGCGGGAAAAGAGGAAGAAGAGGGTTGACGAAGGATGTTGGTTTGATGCAGCAGGGAATTGACAGCAGGGCGATGTTTGCGGTTTTTGTGACAGGGCTGCCGGGATTGCTGCTTTTGGCGGCTGCCGGCGCCATACTGGGCAGCGGACTTCATCTGGCTGTCGCGCTGTCAAAGGCGCAGGATGCCTGCTATGTGTCCGAGACAGAGTACTATATCGAGTTTGCCGAGGGGCGTTACGAGATGCGGGACCACTACAATGCCTTCACGTGGAACGATGTGCTCGGAACCGAGCTGGTGCTCGGAAAGATGATGGAACTGCTCGGCAGCGGGTATGACGCGAATCATGTGAAATCGATGCTGCGCGCTGAAATGCTGTCGGATGTGCGCTACCTGACGATCTTTGTCAGCGGGCAGGATCCGGCGGAGGTCGAGGTGGTCAGGGATGCGGTCGGCGCAGCCCTGGAAGCGCTGGGGGCGCGGATGAGCGAATTTGACGCGATCTATAAGATAGAAGATCTGGAAATCGTGCGGGAGAAGATTTCCTTTTTCGGATGGCGCGCCGCCTTTCTGGGCGCAGCTGTGGCTGCGTGCGCCGGCGCTTTTGTGACGGCGTTTCGCTTCTGTATGGGATCGGCTTTTTACACAAAGGGCGATATCGCAGTGCGGCTGGGGATCCCTGCCTGCGGGATGACCTTCCGGGGTGCGGACGGGGGCGGCAGGATCGAGGAGCGGCAGGCGGAGATGCTGGCGGGGAACCTGAAAATGCTGTCGGACAGGTATGCGCGGGTCTGGCTTGTGGATGCGTCCGGCGGGCAGGCGGCAGAGGCGTTCCTGCAGGATATTCGCAGCCGGGGGCTGGCGGACGGTTCCTGCTTCGAGGTGTACCGCGCGGAGGCGTGTGCGGATGATGCGGTCATGGCGGTGATCCCGTTCGGCGTGCCTTACAGGGAAAGGATCCTGGATGAGATCGGTGATGTACAGCTGCACGGCGGCAGGATCGTGTCGGCAGTCCTGGTGCAGGCAAAGAGAAGGTGGATGCGGATCTATTACGCGTGCGGGTATTTTGATCAAAAAGGGTTGTGAGAAAGACCGTGCGGTGAGGAGAGGAAGTGAGGGACAGTATGAAACTGCAGGTACTGGTGGCCGCTGTGAACCAGGATGTGCGGACGATGGCAGAGCGCATGCATCTGGAGAGCGATGCGATCATTGTCAATCAGACAGACCATTTTGGATATGAAGAGTACACGCACAGCGGCAGACGGATCCAGTGTTATGAGTTCAGGGAGAAGGGTGTCGGACTCAGCAGGAACAGTGCGCTGATGCGCGCGGAGGGAGACATCGTGCTGTTCTCCGACGAGGATGTGGTGTACGACAAGGGCTATGAGAAGCGGATCCTGGAGGCTTTTGAGCAGCATCCGGAGGCGGACTTTCTGCTGTTCAATGTGCGCGTGGGCGAGGCGCGTGCCACGTATTACACAAAAGAATACCACAGAGTGCATGTGTGGAATGCGGGGCGGTATCCGACATACGCGTTTGCTGTGAGGCGCGCAAAACTGCACGCGTCCCACATTGCGTTCTCCCTGCTCTTTGGGGGCGGGGCAAAGTACAGCAACGGGGAGGACAGCCTGTTTCTGAGGGATTGTCTGAAATATGGTATGGTCGTCTACGCAGTGCCGGTTGAGATCGGCGCGGAGCGGGAGCGGGAGTCGACGTGGTTTCAGGGATATACGGATAAGTTTTTCATCGACAGGGGTGTGCTGTACCATTTTCTGTACGGAGGGCTGGCGTATCTGATGGCAGTGCGCTTCATCATGGCGCACGGAAAGGTGATGTGCACCACGATCCCCAGGAAAAACGCGCTGCAGCTGATGAAAAAAGGGATCAGGTCGGTAGAGGGATTATGACGAGGATCGTTTCTATAGTATTTTACATGGCGGTCGCGGCGGGAACCTGTGCGATGGCATCCTGCATGCAGCCGTATCAGGAGGGCGAGCCTGTGTGGAGCTACGGGCGCAGGACGGCAAAAAGTTTCCGCAACAGGCTGCTGATGGCAGGTATTTTCGTGCTCCTCTTTGGCGTGTCGGCACTCCGCTTTGATATTGGCAATGACTATGGGCAGTACACGCAGACTGCTCATGAGGCTTATGTGGGCGGATATGTGGTGACGGAATCCGGCTTTAACTGGCTGGTGCGCTTTCTGTACTGGATCGTCGGATGGGAGTGCTACGAGCTGGTGTTTGCTGTGTTTGCGTTTGCGACACTGTGGATCTTTCTGAGGGCGTTTGCGGGACAGAGCGTCAGCTTTTCGCAGTCCTTTTTCCTGTTTATGACGATGGGGCTGTACTTTCAGACGTTCAATACCGTGCGGTACTACTTTGCGCTCTCGGTCGCGCTCTTTTCCATGAAGTATGTGCTGGATGGGGATCATCTGAAATTTGTGTTCTGGATCCTGCTGGCGGCGCTGTTCCACAAGTCGGTGCTGCTGGTGCTGCCTGTGTACTGGATCGCTTCCTTCGAGTGGAAGCGGTGGCAGGTGGCGGCGGGGCTGGCAGTCAGCGCAGCCTGCTTTCTGGGAAGGGGGCTGGTGCTGAAACTTGCGCTGGTGCTGTACCCGTCTTACAGGAACACGATATACCTCGAGGGCGGGGGCACGCTGGTCAGTACGCTGCGCACGCTCGCGGTGCTCGCGCTGTATGCATGGTTTGTCTGCACGCAGCAGAGCGGTCTTTCGAGGGAGGCGCTGAGAGCGCAGCGCTGGTATCGGGAGCTGCGGTTTTACGCGCAGCTGAATCTCCTGGCGGTAGTGACCGGGACCTTTTTTTACTTCCTGCCGGTGGTGACGCGCATCTCGTACTATTTTGGCGTCTCCCAGCTTCTGATGATCCCGCTGATCCTGCGCAATATCAGGGAGCAGAGCGTCCGCAGGAAAGTGACGGTCGTCGTATTTGCGGCGTGCATCCTGTATCTGCTGGTATTTCTGCTGCAGGCGGACCAGGACGGCGTGCGGCTGCTCCCTTACAGGAGCTGGCTTTTTGAGACGGAGCGCTACACGTATATCTAAAGGCTTCTGGAATGTAAATATCGCGACAATACAGCGGTGGGAGGTGAACCGGTTTATGGGACAGGATCCGATGTACAGTATCATTGTGGTCTGCCTGAACGCGGGGCAGAGGCTGTGTGACACGGTCGGCAGCGTGCTCGGGCAGCGTTACGCAAATTTTGAAGTGGTGGTCAAGGACGGCGGCTCCTCGGACGGCTCGGTCGAGATGCTGGCGGAAACCTGGCAGGATGCGCGCCTTAGGGTGTACGCGGAGAAGGACAGCGGCATCTACGATGCGATGAATCAGGCGGTGAAGCTGGCAGGGGGGGCGTATTTCCTGTTCCTGAATGCAGGCGACAGCTTCTATGACGAGAATGTCCTTGACCGGATAACGGATGAGCTGCACCGGCTGGAGAGGACGGGCAGACGAGCGGATATCCTTTATGGGAACATGTACCATAAAGCGCTGGATGCGGTGATCTGCGCGTCGCCGGAGATCAATGATTTTACGTGTTACAGAAATGTGCCCTGCCATCAGACCTGCTTTTACAGGCGCGCGCTGTTTGAGGACAGGGGCTATTGCACGGAGTATACGGTGCGGGCGGACTACGAGCATTTTCTGTGGTGCTATTATGACAGGAAGGCTGTGATCTCGTATGTGCCCGTTGTGGTCGCGTCGTACGAGGGCGGCGGTTACTCGGAGACAAAGGAGAACCAGAAGCGCTCGAGACAGCAGCACCGGGAGATCGTGCTCCGCTATATGGGAAGGAAGAAGGCGGACAGGTATCGCCTGATCATGCTGCTGACGCTGGCGCCGCTGCGCAGCGCTGTCGCGGATAACAGGTATCTGTCGGGCGCATATAATGGTATGAAGACGGCATTATACAAGCTGAGGAACGGACGGGGCTGAGTGGCATCGGCTGCATCGCAGTTTCCGGGAAGCAGGGAATTATCGTCGGGATGGAGGGAATCATATGAGGGTTTTGTGGCTGTGCAATATCATGCTCCCGTTTATCGCAAAGAGTCTGGGGCAGAAGATCGTGATCAAGGAAGGGTGGCTCTCCGGGCTTGCCAGCAAGCTGATGACAAATCAGGAGAGAAATGACGTGACACTTGCCATCTGCTTTCCGGAATCGGAGAGCCGCATGTTTGTGAAGGGCGACACCGCGCTGTTTGTCAAGGATAAGGCACAGGGGATCGACTACTATATTTTTCGGGAGGACACCGCGCATCCGGAGAATTACGACGCCGGCATGGAGGAGAGTCTCGGCGCGGTGATCCGGGATTTCGGACCGGATATCATCCACATATTCGGGACAGAATATCCGCATACGCTCGCCTGTGTGAAGGCGTTCCGCCGCCCGGCGCGGACGCTGGTCGGCATACAGGGGCTGTGCAGCTCGATCGCGGAGGTGTACATGGCGGATCTCCCCTACTCGGTGCAGAAGAAAAAGACGTTCCGCGACATGTTAAAGAAGGACGGACTGTTTGACCAGCAGGCGAAGTTTGCAAAGCGCGGTACATACGAGAAGGAGGCGCTCTCGCTGGTCGGTCATGTCACCGGGCGGACAGACTTTGACAGGGAGATGACGAAGGTGTACGCGCCCGATGCCAAGTACCATTTTATGAACGAGACGCTGCGGACGGATTTCTATAACGGGGAGTGGAAGATCGACCAGATCGAGCGGCACTCCATATTTTTGAGCCAGGGAAATTATCCGATCAAGGGACTGCACTATGTGCTCGATATCCTGCCGGAGCTTGTGGAGGAGTTTGAGGAGACGGTCGTCTATGTGGCGGGGGATGTCATCACGGCAAACGACAGCATCAAGGATAAGATCAAACTCTCGGGGTACGGCAAATTCCTGCTCGACCAGATCAGGAAAAGCAGGATGCAGGATCATGTCAGATTTGTGGGGAGACTGCAGGCGGACAAAATGTGCGCGCGCTATTTGAAAACCCATGTGTTTTTATGCCCCTCCGCCATCGAAAATTCCCCGAATTCTGTCGGTGAGGCGATGCTTCTGGGCGTCCCGGTGGTGGCGGCAAATGTGGGCGGCGTGCACAATCTGGTCAATGACGGGAAGGACGGATTCCTCTATCCGAAGGATAAGCCAAAACGGATGAAGGATTCGATCCTGCGCATCTTTGAGGATGACAAACTTGCGCTGTCGCTCTCCTCCAACGCGCGGACGCACGCGCTTAGAACGCATGATCCGGATACAAATTACAGGAGGCTTTTGGATATCTATCATGAAATTAACCATTGTATCTAACTACATCAATCATCACCAGATACCGATGTCCGATGCGCTGTACCGAAAGCTCGGCGCGGATTTTGCCTTTATACAGACCTCCCGGATGGAGGAGGAGCGGATCAGGATGGGGTGGGGGAGTGAGGTTTCGTCGATCCCCTATCTAAAGCTGTATTACGAGGAGCAGGAGCGCTGTGCGCGGCTGCTTTTGGACAGCGATATCGTGGTGTTTGGCGGGGTTGAGGATGAGCGTTATATCAAACCGCGGCTGAACGCGGGAAAGATCGTCATCCGGGCGAGCGAGCGGCTCTATCGGGAGGGACAGTGGAAATCGATCTCCCCGCGCGGCAGGAAGAAAAAGTATGAGGATCACACGCAGTATGCGGATGCACCGGTGTACCTGCTGTGTCATGGCGCCTACGTGGCGTCAGATTTCAATATCGTACATGCGTACCCCGGCAAGAAATACGTGTGGGGATATTTTCCGGCGGTCAATACGTATGACCTTGATACCCTCTTTTTCCGAAAACTCCACTATGACCAGGGCGGCAGACCCGAAGTCAGGATCCTGTGGGCAGGGCGTTTCATGAAGTTAAAGCACCCGGAGTATGCCGTGAGGGCGGCGAGATATCTGCAGCAGCGGCAGATATCGTTTCATCTGGATATGGTGGGCGGCGGTGAGCTGGAAGGACAGCTCAAGGGCATGGTGCAAAAATGGCAGCTGGAGCAGAAGGTCACGTTCCACGGCTTCCAGCCGCCGCAGAATGTGCGCAGGTTTATGGAGGAATCCGACATTTTCCTGTTTACCAGCAACCATCTCGAGGGCTGGGGGGCAGTCCTGAACGAGTCCATGAACAGCGCGTGTGCGGTCGTGGCGGGGAGCGGGATCGGGGCGGTGCCTTTTCTGATCCGGCATGGTCAGAACGGGCTGGTATACAAAAACGAGCACTACAGGGAATTTAGGGAACTGGTGTTATCGCTGTGCGAAGATGCAGCACTGCGCCGGACGCTCGGCGTCAGCGCCTATCAGACAATGATCGGGGAGTGGAATCCCACAGAGGCGGCGGACAGGCTGTACCGGTTCTGCGAGGGACTGCTGAACGGGAAGGCGAGACCGGAGAAGGAGGGACCGCTGAGCAGGGCGCCGCTGATCGCGCCGAGGGATGGATACGCTTACGCCAGGAGGGAAACAGTTTCAGAATGAGAGGAACGAAGAAAAAAAAGACCAGGAGCAGGATCTATGTCTGCCACACGTATTATCATGTATATGTCGCAGTCTTGAAAGAGATGAAGCTCGCAAGGGATCTGCCAGCTGGAAAATATAAAAAAGCGGATATCGCGCTGAGCTCCATTTCCACGGACTTTGAACATCTCGGGGACAGGCTTGCCAAAACGGGGATCTTTCATGCGGTCATCGCACTTGATGAGAAGCGCGAGGACTTTTTCCCGGAGCTTGCAAAATACCGGAAAAATTACAGCAATATCCTCAGACATATGGTAAACCGCATGATCTTTACCAAAAAGCTTGCAAAGTGCGAGATCCCGTACCTGAGCGCGATCGACTTTGCGGCGTACGAGGACATCTATGTATTCTGCGACAGCGATCCTGTAGGGTACTATCTGAATTATAAGCATATATATTATCATGCGGTGGAGGACGGGCTCGACTGTCTCAAGAATCTCGATGATGCCTATGTCGCAAATCACGGGCATTTCAAGCTGAAAACGCTGTTTTCGCGCATGAACCTCATCTTCATCATGAACGGCTGGGGAAAATACTGCATCGACATGGAGATCAATGACAGGAGCGTGGTGCCGACCGACTGCCCGCGCTTTGTCGAGGTGCCGAGAAAACCGCTGGAGCGGGCGCTGACAACGGAGCAGAAACGGCTGATGATCCAGGCGTTCATCGAGGATGCGGACGAGTTGACCAGGCAGCTTGCGCCGTCGTATGCGGGCGAGGAGTTTGCGTGTTTTCTGACGGAACCGCACCCGGTCGACGTGGAGGCGCGGAAACGTGTCTGCCTGGACGTGATCGAGCGCTACTGTGAGGGCTGCCGTGTCCTGATCAAGCCGCACCCGCGGGATGGGATCGACTACGGTGCGCTCTGTCCTGATGCAGTCGTGCTCCGCGGGCGTTTTCCCGTGGAGGTGCTCAACTTTTTTGAGGGGCTCCACATCAGGCGCGCGGTGTCGATCGTCACCACGGCGATGAACAACATGGATTTTGTGGAGGAGAAACTGAATCTTGGCGCATCGTTCTGGGACGCTTACGAGGATCCCGAGAAGCATGCGTACAACAGGAAGGCGGGGCTTTCACTCGCGGACAAATAGCGGATCAGCTGACGGCGAAGCTGATTCTGGAATATGGAAAGGGTGGCAGGTATGCAGTTTTCATGGCTGGAGGGAGTCAGTAAGAAATGGAGAGGGATCCTTGTGATCGGCAGGACGACCGAGCGCGACGGGAAAAGATACCACATCGTCGGCATGACGATGGAGGAAGCGGCAACGCTCTATATCCTGGAGCCCTCCGAGGAGCGGAAGAAGCGCGATCCGAAAAAGAAGCGCACGCAGCGGATGATCCTGAGGGAGCAGGAGACCGAGAGTTACAGTTACATGCAGTGCCGCGAATTTAAGATCGGCAGCAGAAAGATGTGTACACAGAGCGCATGCGCAGGTGATCTGATCCCGGAAAATTATGAGGAGATCAAACTGTTTCTGGATATGATGGATGCGGGCTGGCAGGTTCCGGCGTGGCTCAGGGAGACGGACTGGCGTCTTCTTCGGCTGGTTAAGCTGACATTCGCGGATGTCAGGCGCCTTCCCGGATATTCGCCGGATATGCCGATCACGATCAGGCACGATCCAGCACCGAGAAAACACCTGCTGGCCAGGGCAAAACCGCTCACGCTGGAAGTCGGAAAGCCGATGTCCTTTCGATTTACGGCCCACGACGGCTCAAAAGTGCAGTGCCACATCAATCAGGTCACGCTGGTCGATGTGTGGGCGGAGGCAGAGAAGTCATTTGGCGATGAAAAACTGAGAAAACGTTTTACGGCGGAACAGCTGCGGGAGATGGAGAACAGTTACTATCAGGCATTGCGCCAGAGCTGTCCCGAGGGTATGTGCTATGTGGGCATCGAGTACGAGTGCAGCAAGGATATCAGTCTGCAGTTTTATGAGAAAGCGTTTCTCGATTCCTACCCGGAAAGCCGCAATGGAGGAAGCGCCGCATTTTTCGTGATGTGGGAGAAGCCGGACAAAAAGACGGGGAGTCATGGTCTTGCGCTGAGAGGAACCGGCATAGCGGTTCCCGTCCCGCCGGACACCGCGGCAGTATCGGTAGAACTGCTTCTTTATATGGAAAAGACAGAGGCGTGGGAGGAGTGCGTGTGACACATCAGCTGCCGCGATAAAAATAATAGGTCGTGGAGTATGCGTAGGATCCGGCCTCGATGTGCTGGTCCAGCTGGGGGAACTTATCGGAAACCAGCCGGATGATCTCGTCGTTGTCCCCGACTGCCAGCACGATCAGACTGTCCGGTGACAGCTCAAAGGTATCGATCAGTTCCGGGTCGGCAAGCGGGAAGAAGGTCACGCTGTTGTAAATAGAAGCCTCCAGAAAGGTAGACTCCGTTTTCCAGCGGTGGTCGTAGACGATAATGCAGTCGGTCTCCCTGTACTTTTCCAGCTCTTTAAAGCGGGCGCCCTCGTTTCGGTAGATATAGTTCCAGGTCGTGTTCTTCCAGCTGCAGAGGATGACAACCCCGCAGAGAAGCAGTGTGGCGAGATCTGCCGCGCCAATAACATTTGTTATTTTTCTGAACGAGAGATACACCATGCTGGTGAACAGGCACAGGACTACTGCGTAGATCGGAAACAGATAGCGGTCTGCCACATACACTGCCATCCTGGAAACCAACAGGAAGTACAGTGATGCAGGGACTGCCAGAAGGATCCACTTGAACAGAGACGCCCTGCTGTCCGTCGGCTTTTTTCTGGCAGATATTTTTCGCGTCTTCAGAAAACTGATCCCGGACAGTGCGATCACCGCTGCTGTCAGGAGGATGAAAGGCGCGCTTCCCCCGAACAGTTCCGTGCTGATATAGTCCCAAAATGCCCGCAGCCGCGGCAGGTAGTTCTCCAGGGAGGGAACGAGCAGGTTGTCTATGGATTCTTTGCCCCGATATCCTGAAAAGATATGCCTGAGCATCGGCGGGAAGATGGCGATCGACAGTCCGCCAGCCCCCGCCATGGAAACGGCGAACAGTCCGAGCTCTTTATACTTCCTGCACAGCAGCAGATCGATGCCAAAAACGATGCATATCAGCACGAGATACACGATAAAATAGTAGTGTGTCAGCGCGCCGAGCACCGACACGGCGGCGATCGCACCGTAAAACCGGGCGTGCAATGGCTTTCCCACAGCCTCGACAAAGCAGAGCGAGATCAGCGTCACAAAAAACATTGCCATGACGTACATGCGGAAAAAGGAGATGGATGACATCACGCCCGCAGATACGATATAGGTGGCTGACAGCAGGTTTACGGGTGCGTCATTTCCGCAAAACGCCCGCAGAAGCCTCCGCAGCACATAGAGTGTCATCACGCCAAAGACGATATTGACAGCCCCCGCATACCAGAAACTGAACGTCCCGGGAAACAGCGAGCAGATGGTGTGCAATATTGTATAGTACAGCGGGGGATGGACGTCCGCCGCCTGATTCTGCCAGACATTCCTGTAGTTGAAGCGGTCCTGCCTGTCCGCAGCCATATACCTCAGGAAAGGGGTGTCTGACAGCGTGTAGGTTTTGCAGTCCTCCACGTCTATGTGCAGGTTTCCGATGTGGTTTGCCGAGCCGTAGCTGATATATTCGTCCACATGCATCTGCTTCTTTAACAGTATGATAAAAACACACATCGCAACAAATAATGTATAGCAAAGTAATGACCGCTTTGATATCTTTTGTCTCTTCATCGCATTTGTTCCCTGCTGCCGGCTTCCGCAGACGGCGCGCTCCTCCTGTATCGTTCTCCCAAACAGTACGATATCTGCCCACGACGCCGCAGCCGCGGCACGATCTGCACTGTCCATGGATCAATAGTCTGCAATCAAAAATACATTCTCGACTGTGCTCTCAGTATACCATATCGGGTATTTGTGCGCAACCACATCATCGGCAACGCGGCGCCATGGCAATGAGCTGCTGTCAAGTCGATATCAGCGCTGAACGTTCTGGAGATAAATCGTTACTGTTCCCTCATCGTCAAAGTAGTGAAAAACACGCTCTAGGGCGTGAACAGTAACAATAAATCGGGATTGGGTTGTGTTTATTGGAAATATGACATATACTATAGTTTAAGGCGGTGTATCTCCGGCGATGCGGATCAGTTGTCTGCCGGGAGCGCAGGACAGGCAGCGGCATATGACGCAGAAGATATAAGGTACAAAGGACATAAGATACAAGATACAGAAGACATAAGAAGGGATGGAGTATCAGTGCTTAAAATATTGAAAAAAATAAATAAATTGATGGATCACAGACAGAAGGGCGCCATGGCGCGCCTCTTCGTGATGATGGTCGTCTCAGCGGGACTCGAGACTGGTGCGGTGATGATGGTGATGGCTGTGGTGCAGCTGATCCTGGATCCGGTTTCGCTCGAACAGGGGGAAACATATCAGGCGGTATGCCGTCTGCTCCATATACAGGGTACGGTAGCGTTCTCGGTGCTGGCAATTTTGTTTCTGATCGTGCTGTACATCGCGAAAAATGGGTTCCAGTTTTTTCTGCAGCGGAGTCTGTACCGGTTTGTGTACAGCAACCAGTTCAAGACGGCGTCAAGCCTGATGAAAAATTTTGTCAGACGCGAGTATGAATATTATCTGAATGCGGAAACATCTGTTATTCAAAGAAGTATCACGGCGGATGTCAGCAATATGTACGCGCTGATCATGTCCGTCCTGCAGATCGCGTCGGAGGCGATCGTCGCGGTGTTCCTTGTGGCGGCGCTCTTTGTGCAGGATCCGGTCATGACGGTTGTGATCGCGCTGCTGCTGGTCGTGACGCTGGTGGTCATCAAGAATATCATCAAGCCGATCATGAACCGCACCGGCAAGGAGAACCAGGATTACGGCGCGTCGATGTTTGCGTGGATCTCGCAGACGGTGCAGGGGATCAAGGAGATCAAGGTTGCGGGGCGCGAGCAGTATTTCATCGGCGAGTACTGCAAGGTCGGCGAGGGCTATGTGAAGGCGATGGAGCGGTTCAGCCTGTTCAACAACACCCCGAAGCTTCTGATCGAGACTGTGTGTATGGCGGGACTGCTCGGGTATATCCTGGTGCTGATCGTGTCCGGCGCGAACGTGTCCAGCATGGTCTCGCTGTTTGCGGCGTTTGGGATCGCGGCGATGCGCCTGCTGCCCGCGGCGAGCCGCATCAACAACCAGCTGACGAGCATGGCGTTCAACGAGCCGTTTTTCTTCAATGTGAGCGACAATCTGGTCGAGGAGACGGACGAGGAGCACACGGACATCTCCTACGCGGTGGTCGCGAAGGAGAAGCTGCCTGTCACGCGGGAGGTCAGGCTGTCGGACATCACGTACCACTATCCGAACTCGGACAAGCTGATCTTTGACCACGCGACAGTCTCCTTTCCGATCGGCAAGTCGATCGGCATCGTGGGGACGAGCGGCGCCGGCAAGACGACGATCATTGATATTTTGCTGGGGCTGTTAAGACTGCAGGGCGGCAGTGTGCTTGCGGATGACGTGGATATACAGGAGCACTACAGGGAGTGGCTTGCCAATGTGGGCTATATTCCGCAGATGATCTTTCTGCTGGACGCAGATATCCGGAAAAATGTCGCCTTTGGCGTTCCGGAGGATGAGATCGATGACGGGAAGCTCTGGTATGCCCTGCAGGAAGCACAGCTGGATGAATTTGTCAGGGCGCTGCCGGACGGGGTGAACACGGGAATCGGGGAGCGCGGCATCCGGCTTTCGGGCGGACAGCGGCAGCGGATCGGCATCGCGCGGGCGCTTTACAACGATCCTGAGGTGCTGATCCTCGACGAGGCGACCTCGGCGCTGGACAATGACACGGAGGCGGCGATCATGGAGTCCATAAACAGGCTGCACGGTAAAAAGACGCTTGTTATTATAGCGCACAGGTTACAGACGATCGAAAAATGTGATATGGTATTCAGAGTGGAGTCCGGTAAGATCGAGAGGGACAGATAAACAACAAATGCAAAAAGCGGCGGAGGGGAAGTGGCGGGTTATGAAGCTTAGTATAATCGTACCTGTATATAATATGGCGTCGGACAATAAATTGCGGTATTGTCTCGATTCCCTGATCAATCAGACGATTGCGGACTACGAGGTCATAGCAGTCGACGATGCCTCGACGGACGAGTCGTTTGAGATCCTCAGGGAGTATGAAGCCAGATATCCGTGGAAGTTCAAGGCGGTGCAGTCCTATGAGAATGTCAAACAGGGCGGTGCGCGCAACAAGGGACTGGACATCGCGCGCGGCACCTGGGTCGGCTTTGTCGATTCAGACGACTGGGCGGCGCCGGACATGTATGAAAAAATGATCAGGAAAGCAGAAAAGACCGGTGCGGACGTTGTCGGGTGTGACTACTGCATGGTCGATACGCACACCATGAATGTCGGAAAACTGATGCCGAACAACACGGCTGACCAGACCGGGGTGCTCGATCACGAGCGGTACAAAAAGCTGGTCATGAACCCTGGCAGCATGGTGATCAAGGTGTACCTGCGGGAGGTGATCGACGCCTATCATCTGCGGTTTCCCGAGCGGACCTTCTATGAGGACAATTGCGCCTCGCCGATCTGGATGCTGCATTTTACCCACTTTGAGAAGGTCGAGGAGCCGCTGTATTACTATTATCAGCATGACACATCCACGGTACACGCGATCAGCGCCGAAAAGTGCGAGGCGAGGCTTGCGATGGGCAAACGCCTGATCGAGGAGGCGCGCAGATACGGCATATACAAGCCGTACAGGCAGGAGTTTGAGTTTGCGTTCTCCAAGCTCTATTACATGAACACGCTCTTCACCTACATGCTCGGCGTGAAGAAGCCGAAACTAAAGTTCCTCAGACAGATCGCGGATGGGATCAAAAAGGAGTTCCCCGATTTTCAGGACAACATCTATTATCAGAATGAGTTTGACGCGGAGCAGAAGAAACTCGCGGCGATGCATATGGAGTCCCCGCTCAGATTCAAGCTTTATTTTCAGCTGCTCTGTTTTTACCGAAACAGGATTCGCCGCAATACCAGGGATGCAGAGGGATAGGATATGCAGTTTACTTCTTTTGATTTTTTAGTCTTTTTTCCGGCGGTGGTGCTGCTGTTTTATGGGATGCCCCGGCGTCTGCGCCAACTGTGGCTCCTGCTGGCAAGCTATTATTTTTATATGGGCTGGAATGCAAAGTACGCGCTGCTGATCCTGACATCGACAGTCATTACATATCTGTGTGCGCTTCTGATGGAGCATGCAGGCATGCGGGAGGGCGGCAGGCGGAAGTGCAGGATGATCCTTGCGGCGGGGATCGTGAGCAATCTGGCGATCCTTGTGTTCTTCAAATATTTCTATTTTCTGCACGACACGTTCGCCGCGCTCGTCTCCGTGTTTGGCGTGGAGATCCGGGCGTCGAGGCTTGATATCCTCCTGCCCGTGGGGATCTCGTTCTACACGTTCCAGGCGCTGGGCTACACGATCGACGTGTACCGCGGGACGGTGAAGGCGGAGAAGAATTTCGTGCGGTATGCGCTGTTCGTGTCGTTCTTCCCGCAGCTGGTGGCGGGACCGATCGAGCGCAGCGGGAACCTGCTGGGGCAGCTGGAGAGGATCTCCGACAGGAAACTCTTCGAGGGACCGTGGAGCTTTGAGAAGGCGACGAGGGGACTGCTTTTGATGCTGTGGGGATTTTTCATGAAGATGGTCATCGCGGACAGGGCGGCGGTGCTGGTCAACCAGGTGTTTGGGATCTATTATATGTTCAGCGGCGTGGCGCTCTCGCTGGCGGCGTTACTGTTTGCCGTGCAGCTGTACTGTGATTTTGCGAGCTACTCGCTGATCGCGATGGGGGCGGCAAAGGTCCTGGGGATCGACCTGATGACAAACTTCGAGGCGCCGTTCTTTGCGAGGAACATCAGCGAGCTGTGGAGGCGCTGGCATGTGTCGCTGAGTTCCTGGTTCCGGGATTATCTCTATATACCGCTCGGCGGGAACCGCTGCTCGAGAGCCAGGAAATATTTTAACACGATGGTGACGTTTTTCGTGAGCGGATTCTGGCACGGCGCGAGCTGGCATTTTGTGGTGTGGGGCGTGATACAGGGCGTGTATATCGTGATCGGCGATCTGCTGAGACCGCTCAAGGCGGGGGTCGTCAATCTCTTCCATGTGCGCGCAAAGACGTTTGGGTATCAGTTCTTTCAGGGGCTGGGCACATTTTTGCTGTTCGCGCTTTCGCTGGTGTTTTTCAGGGCGGACACAGTGCCGGATGCCGTCTACTATATCCGGCGGATGTTCACGACGTTTGACGTGTGGTCGCTGTTTGACGAGTCCGTTTATCATCTGGGGCTGGACAGGAAGGAGATGGGTATTTTGTGGCTCGGCATCCTGCTGCTGATCGTCGTGGATGCTTATTATGTGCGGAAGAAGGCACTGTTTGACACGATGGTGAAAAGCCAGTGCCTTGCCGTGCAGTATGTGATCGTGGCGGTGCTGCTCGTGATGGTGATCGTGTTCGGTGTGTACGGGGAGGGCTACGACGCGTCACAGTTCATCTATTTCCAGTTTTGAAAACGGAAAAATTTTCATGAAAACTTTTCATCAATAAGAACAGGAGATTGGAATGGCGATAAGGACAATCATTTCCAGAATGGTATCGATAGCAGCCTTTGCCCTGATGATCGGTCTGGTGCTTGCTGTCACGGGTCAGATCATCCGCGCAAAGTTTATGGGGGATTCCACCACGATCGTGGACGGTTTTTATGCGGAGAAGAAAAATGATATCGATCTTATCGTGATCGGCAGCAGCAACAGCTTCTGCACGGTCGACCCGCTCGTGCTGTACGAGGAGTACGGCATCGCGGCATATGATTTCGGCAGTTCATCGCAGCCGATGAACCTCTCGGTGCTGTACCTCAAGGAGGCGCTAAAGACTCAGAAGCCCAAGGTGGTGGCGCTCGAGGTCAACATGATGACGAGCGACAGCGAGAGCAGCCGCAGCGAGGCGGGACTGCGCTGGGGATTTACGAACATACCGCTCTCGGTGGACAAGTTAAAGTGCATCTACCAGTCGGTGGGTGAGGTCAATGCGGAGTACTTCACGTATGTATTTCCGATCTTTAGGTATCACAGCCGCTGGAAGGAGCTTTCCAAGACGGACTACACATATTTTTACCAGGACAAGACAAACTATACAAAGGGGTATCTGGAGACGCAGGCGGTATCGGAGGAGCGGATCAACCTGACGGAGTACGATTTTGAGGGCACGGCGCAGATCGGGGAGGAGAATGCATTCTGCCTCGGAGAGATCGTGCAGTTGTGCAGGCAGAACGATGCGGAGCTGCTGCTGTTTAAGTCGCCGCGGGAGAACTGGCACCGGTACGAGACGGAGGCTGTGCGGGCGCTCGCTGACGCGCAGGGGCTAAAGTTCGTGGATTTCAACGAGCTGTACAGCGACGGCAGGATCGCGCTCGACATGGCGGCGGATTTCAGGGACACGCAGCATCTCAACGACGCCGGCGCGCGGAAGGTCACAAGCTATCTGGGCAGCTACATCAGGGAAAACTATGAGCTGCCGGACAGGAGAGGGGAGGCAGAGCCCAACGCGTGGGACGAGGCGTGCGCGTACAGGCAGCGCAAGGGCTGGCAGGAGTACATGGCGGCGCGCACGGCGCGGGAGTGCATCGAGATGCTTCAGGATGACGAGGATTACGTGCTGATCGTGACGGACACGCAAAATGACGGCGGCGTGCGGCAGTGGGTGTACCAAGACTGCCGGGTGGCGCTTGACTTAACATGGCAGGAGGACGCATCCGGCACATGCGGATCGGGGAGAGCGAGCTGGTGCTCGCAAAGATGAGCACGCTCCACCAGGTGCTGGTCGACGGGGTGGAGCAGTACCAGGCGGGGATGCGGTGGAACATCATCGTGTATGACAGGATCCTCGGCAGTGTCACGGCAAGCCTGACGTTTGCGGAGTAGGCGTCACTGTTCCCTCTTTTGGCTGGGGCGTGAGCAGTAACGAGCAGGCAGCGGCGGGGTTACAGTTCAGCCCAGGACTTCGCACTGTGCTGCGAAGTCCGTGAGAAAGCATAGTGGCCTAGATGCATCAAGCCAACCGCGAAGCGGTTTTTGCATGGCTTGATGCCTGTAACAGGAAGCCGAAGGCTGAACTGTTACGCGGCGGGAAAGAACCGCACCATATTGTTTTGACGGGCGGGGTAAAATATGGTAGAATTGGAAGGAATCAGAAATTCTGTAAGATAGTATAAGATAGTAATTGGAGGATCAAGATGATATTAGATGACAAGACGATACTGATCACAGGCGGTACAGGCTCTTTTGGAAGGTGCTTTTCCCGATATGTGCTGGATCACTACAACCCGAAGAAGATCATCATCTACTCGCGGGATGAGTTCAAGCAGTGGGTGATGGCGAACGACTTTGCCGAGTACAAGGACAAGCTCCGCTTCTTCATCGGCGATGTGCGCGACTACGAGCGCATGAAGCGCGCGTTCGAGGGTGTTGACTTTGTGATCCACGCGGCGGCATTGAAGCAGGTGCCGGCGTGCGAGTACAATCCGAACGAGGCGATCAAGACAAATGTGAACGGCGCTCAGAACGTCATCGACGCGGCGCTGAACACGGGGGTTCAGAAGGTTGTGGCGCTGTCCACGGACAAGGCAGTCAACCCGGTGAATCTGTACGGTGGTACGAAGCTTGTATCGGACAAATTGTTCATCGCGGCAAATGCCTACTGCGGCACAAAGGATCTGAACTTCTCCATCGTGCGGTACGGAAATGTGGCGGGCAGCCGCGGCTCGATCATCCCGCTGTTCCAAAAGCTGATCTACGAGGGCGCCAAGGAACTTCCGATCACGGATTACCGCATGACACGTTTCTGGATCAGCCTGACCCAGGGCGTCGAGCTTGTGGTCAAGGCGCTCGAGGAGGCAAAGGGCGGCGAGACCTTCATCAGCAGGATACCGTCGTTTAAGATCACGGATCTCGCGGAGGCGATGGCGCCGGGCATGCGGACCGTCGAGGTGGGGATCCGTCCCGGCGAGAAGCTGCACGAGGTGATGATCACGGCGGAGGATTCCGCGACGACCTACGAGTACGAGAAGAATTTCATCATCTATCCGCAGATGTTCTGGCAGGAGTCCAAGCGCCCGAATCCGAGCGGCAGGAAGGTGGAGGACGGATTCTATTACTCGTCCGGGAACAACACGGAGTGGCTCACGGTGGAGCAGATCAAGGAACTCTTAAAGACGGATCTGCACGAGTAGGCGGCAGAAAATGTGAGGAAAGGAAATGGGCGTCAGGATGGAAAAACCAGCGATAGCCGGAGGGACTCCGGTCAGGGCTACGAAATTGTATTATGGCCACCAGTTCGTGGACAAGGCGGATGTGAAGGCTGTGGAGGAGGTGCTCACCAGCGATTATCTCACCTGCGGGCCGAAGGTTGTGGAGCTCGAAAAAAAGCTCTGTGAGATCACGGGAGCAAAATATGCGGTCGCTGTCTGCAACGGCACTGCAGCGCTCCACATCGCGGCGATGGCGGCAGGCGTGGGCGCGGGGGACGAGCTGATCACATCGCCGATCACGTTCGCGGCATCGGCAAACTGTGCGCTCTACTGCGGCGCCAGGCCGGTCTTTGCGGATATCGATCCCGATACCTACAATATCGATCCGGCGCGCGTGCGGGAAAAGATAACGGACCGCACCAGGGCGGTGGTCGCCGTGGATTTCACAGGGCAGGCTGCACAGCTCGACGAGCTGCTTTCCATGTGCCGGGAGAGGGGCATCGTGCTGATCGAGGACGCCGCGCACTCCATCGGCACGCGGTACAAGGGAAAGCCTGTCGGCAGTATCGCGGACATCACGACGTTCAGTTTTCATCCCGTCAAGACCGTGACGGGCGGTGAGGGAGGGGCAGTGCTCACAGACAGGGCGGACATATACGAGAAACTCCTGCTCTACCGCTCCCACGGCATCACGAAGGACGAGGGGGATTATGAGAACGAGAGTCACGGTCCGTGGTATCACGAGCAGATCGGTTTAGGTTACAATTACAGGATCACGGATATCCAGTGCGCACTGATCCTGAGCCAGATCGACAAGCTCGGGCAGTTCGCGCGGAGGCGCCGGGAGATCGTCCAGCGGTACGACAGTGCATTTTCACAGATGCCGGAGCTCTCTGTACAGCGGGAGATACCGGAGTCTGACACGACGCGGCATCTCTACATACTGCGGATCAGACCGGAGGCGCTCACGATCGACCGCAGGGGCTTTTTCGAGGCGATGGCGGCGGAGAATATCTGCTGCAATGTGCACTACATCCCGGTGTACTGGCATCCGTATTATGAAAAAAAGCTCGGCTATCAGAAGGGCATCTGCCCCAACGCGGAGAAACTCTATATGGAGATGATGAGCCTGCCGATCTACTACTCGCTGACGGATCAGGACGTGGATGACGTGATCGCGGCAGTCAGAAAGATCGTGGCATATTACAGGGTTGGAGAGGGGGAGTCTGGTTGAAAAACCAGACTTTTCGCGGTGAACGGGGATCAACAGAGACAAGGAGGGTGCGATCATGGAGAAAAGTGTAGCGATCATAACGGCGCGGGGCGGCAGCAGGCGGATACCGCGCAAGAATATCAAGCCGTTTCTCGGCAGACCGATTCTGGAGTACAGTGTTGAGGCGGCGCTGCAGGCGGCGCTGTTCGATGAGGTCATGGTGTCGACAGACGACAGGGAGATCGCGCAGGCGGCGGAGCGGGCAGGCGCCGTGGTGCCGTTTTTCAGGAGCGGGGACACCGCTGATGATTTTGCCACGACAGCGGATGTCGTGGAGGAGGTTCTTGCGTCCTACGAGCGCATGGGCAGGCATTTCCGGACGGCGTGCTGCATCTACCCGACAGCGCCGTTTGTGACGGCGGAGACCATCAGGACAGCCATGGCGCTCCTGGAGCAGGAGCGGGCAGACTGTGTGATCCCGGTGGTGAAGTTCTCCTTTCCGCCGCAGCGGGGCGTCGTCGTGCGGGAGGGGCGGCTTGCTCCGAAGTGGCCGGAAAACATGGCAAAGCGCTCGCAGGATCTCGAGCCGCTGTACCATGACTGCGGTCAGTTCTACTGCCTGGATGTGGAGCGATTCAGGCAGCAGAAGGTGATCTGGATGGAGAATGCGGTCCCCTTCATACAGGACGAAAGGTATGTGCAGGATATTGACACGCTGCAGGACTGGGAGATCGCGGAGATGAAGTATCAGCTTTTGAGGGGGAGGACGGTATGAGCAGCATCAATATCAACGGAAGAATGGTGGGGGACGGGCATCCCGCCTATATTATAGCGGAGATGTCCGCAAACCACGCAGGAAGCATGGAGCGCGCGCTGGAGCTGATCCATGTGGCAAAAGAGTCGGGAGCGGACTGTGTAAAGATACAGACCTACACGCCGGACACGATGACGATCGACTGCGGCAACGAATATTTTCACATCGGCAAGGGCACGTGGGAGGGGGAGAACCTGTATTCCCTGTACCGGAAGGCATACACGCCGTGGGAGTGGCAGGCGCAGCTTCGCGACGAGGCGGCAAGAGTTGGCATTGACTTTCTGTCAACGGCGTTTGACCGTACCTCGGTCGATTTCCTGGAGGAGCTTGGCGTGCGTTTTTACAAGATCGCCTCGTTTGAGCTGGTGGACATCCCTTTGCTGGAATACATCGCGTCCAAAAATAAGCCTGTCATCCTGTCGACGGGGATGGGGACGATCGAGGAGATCACAGAGGCAGTCAATGCGATATATAGTACCGGAAACAGACAGCTCGCACTGATGAAGTGCTCGAGCGCGTACCCCGCAAAGAGCGAGGAGATGAATCTTGCCACGATCCGGGATCTGAGAGCGCGCTTTGACATCCCGGTGGGGCTCTCCGACCACTCGATGGGTGCTTTCAGCGCCGCGACGGCGGTCGCGATGGGCGCTTGTATCGTCGAGAAGCATTTCTGTGTCAGCCGTGCGATCGAGAACCCGGATTCGGCTTTTTCCATGGAGCCGGACGAGTTTGCGGACATGGTGCGGCAGGTGCGCGAGGTGGAGAAGGCGATGGGAACAGTCTCCTACGGCGTCACGGCGCAGGAGGAGAGCAACAGCTGTTTCAGGCGGTCGCTCTTTGTGGTGCAGGACATCGCCGCCGGCGAAAAGCTGACCCCGGACAACATCAGGAGCATCCGCCCCGCATACGGATTGAAGCCAAAGTACTATCGCGATGTGCTCGGCAGGACTGCAAAGTGCGATCTGAGACGCGGCACACCGCTCACGCCTGAGGTGATCGACGGTTTCGGGGAGTCCGGGTCATGAGTCTGCAGCTGAGAAGGGCGGAACACGCCGACAGGGACTTGCTGTTTGGCTGGGCAAATGACGATGCCGTCCGCGCCAATGCCTTTCACACGGAGAAGATTCCCTATGAAAAACATGTGGTATGGTTTGATAAGATGATGGCGGACGCGTCGGTGCACCAGTATATCCTATGCGACGGCGGCACGCCTGTGGGACAGATCCGCCTGAATGTGGAGGGCAGCGAGGCGTATGTCGACTACAGCATAGCGGCTGACCAGCGGGGGAAGGGCTATGGGAGTGCGATGCTCTCGATGCTGCAGGCGATGCTTGCGGGCGGTCAGATACCGCACGCCGCAAGGATCGTCGGACAGGTGAAGTACGGAAACGATGCCTCCGCCAGGGCTTTTGAGAGATGCGGTTTTCTCAGGAAGGATCTGCCGGGGTACATGCAATACGAACAAGATGTAGTTAGAGGGTGTTATTGAATGAGAATTATCATTGCGACGATCAAATCCTGGAATATTGAGCGGGCGAGAGCGCTGCAGAGACAGTGCGAGGGCGTGCACGACATTGTGATCTATACGCGCAGGGAGGAGTTTACGGCAGATAACGTGTGTGATTTTCAACCGGACTATATCTTTCTGCCGCACTGGTCCTATATCATGCCGCGCGAGATCACAGACCGCTGGGAGTGCGTGGTGTTCCACATGACGGATCTGCCCTACGGGCGCGGCGGAAGTCCGCTGCAGAACCTGATCGTGCGCGGGCATCGGGAGACGAAGATCTCGGCGATCAGGATGACGGAGAAGATTGACGGCGGTCCGGTCTACATGAAGCGTGCGCTGTCCCTGGAGGGGAGCGCGCAGGAGATCTTTGTGCGCTGTTCGGACATTATTTTCCGGGAGATGATCCCGCGCTTTCTGGACAGTGGGAAGGATAGGATATCACCTGTTCCGCAGGAGGGGGAGCCGGTGGTCTTTAAGCGCAGAAAGCCGGAGGACGGGCGTATAACGCCTGATATGGAAACAGACCGGATCTATGACTATATCAGGATGCTGGACGCCGAGGGCTATCCGAGGGCGTTCATCGAGTTTGGCGGGTACCGGCTGGAGTTTGAGCAGGCAGTGTTCCCGGGCGATGGTGCCGACGGTGCAGATCATGCGGCGGAACTCTCGGCGAAGGTCGTTTTCCGGCGCACGGCGGATCAGCCGCCGATATAACATGGACGGTATAACACGGAATAGGAGAGATGGAAGATGAGGACAGTGTTGGTAGTGGCGGCGCATCCCGACGATGAGATCCTGGGAGTCGGCGGCACCGTGGCAAGACATGCGGCGCAGCAGGATGCCGTCTACGCCCTGATCCTGGGAGAAGGGCAGACATCGCGCGGCACGCGCAGGGAGGACACCGGCAGGGAGGTCGTGGAGGCGCTTCACCGCAATACGCTCGAGAGCGCCAGGGCGGTGGGATATCGGGATGTGTTTTTTGCAGACTTTCCCGACAACCGTTTTGACGGCGTTGACCTGCTCGACATCGTGAAGACGGTGGAGCGGAAGGTGCGCGATCTGCAGCCGCAGATCATATACACGCATTACAGCGGTGATCTCAATGTGGATCATCAGTGCACGGCGCGCGCGGTGCTCACGGCGACAAGGCCGATGGCGGACTGCGGCGTGGAGGCGGTCTACGCGTTTGAGACGCTCTCCTCCTCGGAGTGGAATTTTGACTACAGCGCGCAGCCCGCGTTCTGCCCCAATGTGTTTGTGGACATCGCTGCGTACTACGGGCAGAAGGAGCAGGCGATGAACTGTTATGTGTCGGAGCTCTGCGCGTTCCCGCACCCGAGGAGCCTCGAGGGGATGGACGTGCTGTCGAGGACGCGCGGCATGGCGGCGGGGATGCGTCGGGCGGAGGCGTTCATGCTGATCCGGGAAGTCAGACGTTGATGAGGGATCATAAATCGGGTTATCAATATCGACAGACGGGAGGGATTTTGTGCTGTATATTCGCGCGGACGGCAATACCGGGATCGGCATGGGGCACGTGATGCGCTGTCTGGCTGTCGCGGAGGCGGCAGCGGACAGGGACAGCCTGCATCCGCCTGTATTCATCACGGCGGATGCGGGATGCCGGGCGATGATCGAGGACAGGGGATTTCGCGTGATCGTGCTGGATTCGGATTACCGGGACATGATGGGCGAGCTGGACCGGCTCGCGGCGGTGCTACAGGAAGAGCGGGACGCGGACGGCGCGGTGCTGCTCGTGGACAGCTACCAGGTGAGCTGTGAATACTATCGCGCTTTGAAAGAATTGGATCGGAAGAGGTCTGTGCGGGTGGCGTGCTTTGAGGATATGGGGGAAGCCTATCCGGTGGATCTGCTGATCAATTACAATGTTTATGCGCCGTCGCTCGAGCGGAAGTACACGGAGGCGGGGAAAGGGCGGACACCGGCAAAAGTGCTCACAGGCGTCTCCTATATGCCGCTGCGCAAAGCATTCCAGGAGCCGGCGGCGTACGCTGTCCGCGACAGGGTGACGGATGTCATGATAACGACCGGCGGCAGTGATCCCTGTTTTGCGGCTGGCGCGCTTGCGGAGGCTCTGCGCAGTGACAGCGCGGTCGCCGGGCAGGGGATCCGTCTTCATCTGGTCAGCGGTCCCTTTAATCAATATGCGGACGAGCTCAAACGCAGATATCAGGATCGCGGGGAACAGGGCTGCCGCGATGGCAGTCTGACTATAACGATCCACGAGCATGTGAAGGATATGCGCAGCCTGCTTTTGCAGTGCGATGTGGTGATCTCGGCGACGGGGAGCACGATCTATGAGGTCAGTTCCCTCGGCGTGCCGATGATCGTGTTCTACTTTGCCGAGAACCAGAGGCAGGGAGCAGAGGCGCTCGAGCGGCTCACAGACATTGTCAATGCGGGCTGTTTTGCCGGGAATGCGGCGGCTGTGACAAAGCGGGTGGGGACGGCATTAAAAAGATGCATTGCTGAAAAATCGTACAGAGAGCTTTTACACCGACAGGAGAGCGGACTGATCGACGGCAAAGGGGCATGCCGCGTCGCGGAGCAGTTATCGTACCTTGCGGCGGGAGGGAAGGAACATGGCTGCAGAGAAGAAGAGACAACTACACTATGAGCTGCTGCGCATCGCCGCGATGCTGATGATCGTGAGCCTGCACTATCTTAGCAAGGGCGGTCTGCTGGGCGATCCGGCGAGGGCGGATATGACAGCCGCCGGGTATACGGCATGGTTTGTGGAGGCATTTTTTCTGGTGGCGGTCAATGTCTATGTGCTCATCAGCGGATATTTCGGCGTGGATGCGCGCGGGGGGATGACAAACGGAAAGAACGTTTCATTCCGGGAGGTCATGAGAAGACCGCTCAGGATATGGAAACAGGTGCTTTTTTATTCCGTGCTCTTTGGATGCGGCGCATTTGTCATTGGCGCGCGGGAGTTTGACCTGTATCAGTTGTTTTCCTACTGTTTTCCGATCGTGACGGAGCACTATTGGTTTGCGACTTCCTATGTTATATTGTGTCTTGCGATGCCGTTTCTGAATGCAGGGATCGCTTATATGGACCAGAGGGAGTTAAAGTATCTGTTATGCGGGTTCCTGCTGCTGTTCAGCGTATCGAAGACGGTCATTCCGATGCAGCTGCCGTGGGACAAGTACGGATATGACAGTCTGTGGTTCGTGATCCTGTATCTGACAGGGGCGTATCTCAGGCATTATGAGGTCACATGGATCAAGACGGGATGGCGGGCGGCGATGCTGTATCTGGGCAGTATGCTGACCGTGTTTGCCTCCTTTTTCCTGATCAGGCTGGTCTTTTTAAGGACCGGGCGGCTGGAAGACCTGATCAACTACGGATATACCTACAATTTTCTGTTCTGTTATACCGGGGCGGTGGGCTTGTTCCTTCTCTTCAAAGAATTCGGAAAACAGGGCAGGGAGAGCGGGAGCGGGCGTATGCTGGAGCGCTTCCGGAAGCCGATCGAGCTTTTCTCGGGCGCGACATTTGGCGTCTATCTGATCCACGAGCATATCGATGTCCGCTCCCTGTGGACGGTATGGGTGGATAGCGGGACGCTGATTGAGGGATCCGTCGGAAACTTTCTGGCGCATATGATCGTCACGGTGCTGTGCGTGTATCTGGTCTGCACCGCGGTCGAGCTGATCCGGCAGCGGTCTGGCGGGATCCTCCTGCCGGCGCTGATCCTGCTGGTGTACCCGCTGCGCCATGCCGCGGTCGGGCTGGATCTGATGGATGCGGGCTATGCGCTCGGCAATTACCGCTTTTTTGACGCGCTCAATGAGATGTGGAAGCTGGCGACGTACCTGTCAAACATAACGGGTGTACTGCTGTCGAAACTGCCCTTTGGCGACCGATGGATCGGCATGAATGTGTACTCCGGCCTGCTGATCGGTGCGGCGGCGGCGGGCGTGTATCTCTTTATGCAGAAGCGCTATGGGAAAAAGCACAAGTCCCTGTGCGCCCTGCTGTTTGCGGCGGAGATCACGGCGCTCTCACTCTGCTGGGCGCCGGGGGTGATCCTGTATCACTATCTCGGCTATCTCCTCATGACAGCCGCTGTCCTCGTGCTGTTCACAGCACTCACGAAAGAGCAGGAGCGGGAGAAGACGACATATTTTGTCGCGGCGGGTGTTATTCTGGGGCTTTGTGTGGCGGTGCGAATGCCCAACATCACCTATATGGCATTGATCCTGCCGGTGTGGTGTGACTGTTTCTGGAACAGCGGCAGGGCGGGGAGGCTTGGGAGGTTGATGAAACGCACGCTCTGTTGTGCCGGCGGTTATCTGGCGGGCGTTGCCGTGCCGCTTGCGGCGATCTGTGCGCGCTACGGCGTGGCGGCATATCCGCGGATGATCGCGTCCCTGTTTGGCATGACAGACCAGGCGACGGACTATAAGCCGGCATCGATGGTCACGGCGATGTTTGGTGATTATATCCGGTATAGTCCCTGGCTGCTGCTGTTTGCGGGGTATATGCTGATCGGGATGCTGTTCTTCCGGCTCGCGGACAGGGCGTTTTGTGATAAGATAACATGTGTTTTTAAGACGCTTTATGCGCTGGGACTGCTGGTCGTGCTCCGGTTCTGTTATGGCAGGGGGATGTTCGGTTTTGATTACAGTGATAATTTTAGCATGTACAAGTGGGTGGTAGTCTATCTGCTGATCGCGATCTGCATGTGTGTACGGCTGCTGTTTCGCAGGAGAGCGGACAGGGAGCTGCGATTGTGGGCGGTGTTTTTGCTCGTCGTGATCTTTGTCACGCCGCTTGGCAGCAACAACGGGCTGTATCCGATCATCAACAACCTGTTTCTCGTGATGCCGGTCTCTGTCCTGATGTTTTGCGACGCATGTGCATGCAAAGGCGCGGCATTGCCAAAGTGTGCCCCAAAGGACGGCGGGATGGGCTCACGCGGCTTTGCATTTCGTCTGGTGCTCGGCTTCGTGCTTGCGTGCACTGCGGTGCAGAGTGCCCTGTTTGGCGTCCGGTTTGTGTTTCACGATGCGGGCGCGGCGGGCGGTAAGGACAGCAGGGAGATCAGTCTGTTGTGCAGCGGCGCGGGGGCAGGGATCGTGACGACGGCGGACAGAAAAGAGTCGCTCGAGTCGTTAGACAGGTATCTGTACCAGAGCGGACTGAATGAAAAACAGGTGATATTGTACGGGGGGATCCCGGCGCTGGCGTACCTGTTTGACATGGAACCCGCGATATCCACGACGTGGGCGGATCTGGATTCCTACGCTATGGCGGTGTTCGAACAGGAGCTCGACCGCGTGTCCGGGGCGGAACCGGACGGCCTGCCAGTCGTGATCCTCGCCCGCACCGCGGTCGAGCGCACTGCGGACGAGGACAGCCTTGAACGGCAGAAGTTTGCGCGCCTCCTGGATTTTGTGGGAGCAAACGGGTACAGGCAGTGTTTTGAGAATGAAGCGTATATCGTATTGAGGTAGCAGTTCAGCCCAGGACTTCGCACTACGCTGCGAAGTCCGTGAGAATGCATAGTGGCCTGGATGCATCAAGCCAGCCGCGAAGCGGTTTTTGCATGGCTTGATGCTTGTAACAGGAAGCCGAAGGCTGAACTGTTACGTATTGAGCGCAGATTGAACCAAAACCTTGCCAAAATCACATGAAAAGAGTACAATAAAGTGGGAAATATTTTCCAGAAACGGCGGCTTTGGTGAGCCGCATTAGAAGATCTGGCGGGTGAGAGAACGCACAGAAACACAGAAAGGCATGGGCAGAGCATGATTAATTTTAACGTACCGCCGTTTACGGGCAGGGAGATGGAATACATCCGACAGGCAGTCGAAAATCAGAAAATTTGCGGGGACGGTCCGTTCACGAAAAAGTGCAGTGAGTGGATCGAGCAGTACACGGGCACGGCAAAGTGCCTGCTGACACCCTCCTGCACGCAGGCGACCGAGCTTGCGGCGCTCCTGATCGATATCCGGGAGGGCGACGAGGTAATCATGCCCTCCTACACGTTCGTGTCCACTGCGGATGCCTTTGTGCTGCGCGGTGCCAGGGCGGTGTTTGTCGACATCAGACCCGATACGATGAACATTGACGAGACGCTGATCGAACAGGCGGTGACGGACAGGACGCGGGCGATCGTCCCGGTCCACTACGCGGGTGTCGCCTGTGAGATGGATGCGATCATGGACATCGCAGCGCGCCACGGCCTGTTTGTGGTGGAGGATGCCGCACAGGGAATGGCGGCGACATACAAGGGAAGACAGCTCGGCGCGATCGGGGATTTCGGGTGTTATTCTTTTCATGAGACCAAGAATCTGAGCATGGGCGAGGGCGGCGCGCTGCTGATCAAGGACGAAAAATATATCAATGACGCGGAGATCATCCGGGAAAAGGGGACAAACCGCTCACAGTACTACAGGGGACAGATCGACAAGTACCGCTGGATGAACTACGGCTCATCCTATCTCCCAAGCGACATGAATGCCGCCTATCTCTGGGCGCAGATCGAGCTGGTCAAAGAGATCACCGCAAAGCGCGTGGCGCTGTGGAGACAGTATGACGAGCTGCTTAGGCCGCTTGGGGAGCGCGGCATACTGGAGCTTCCCCATGTGCCCGAGGGCTGTGTCCACAACGGCCATATGTACTATGTCAAGGCAAAGGATCTGGACGAGCGCACGAGGCTCATCGATTTCCTGAAAGAGAACGGCATCTGGGCGGTATTTCACTATGTGCCGCTCCACACGGCTCCGGCGGGGCGGAAGTTCGGCAGGTTCTCGGGTGAGGATGTGTACACGACAAAGGAAAGTGACAGGCTGGTGCGTCTGCCGATGTTTTATGCGCTGACGCCGGATGAGGTTGATTATATCGTAGGGAAAGTGAAGGAGTTCTATCACGTATGATGGATGACCGCACAGGAGTAAAGGCGGCAAAAGTGTGTGGTGCTTTTGTTTTTACCCTCTTGCTTGCGCTGCTTTTAACTGTCCAATTTGATTTTTATTATGATCTGAATGACGATACCATGATCAAGGATATTGTGTCAGGAGCTTATACGGGCGAGCCGAGCGGCTACTGTATACAGATGCTGTATCCCTTGGCGTGGTGTCTTGCGCTTTTTTACAGAGCCATCCCGACAGTACCATGGTATGGCTTGTTTTTGTGTCTGTGTCAGTTTGGCGTGATCTTTCTGGCTGCGGCGCGGCTCCTTTTTGTCGTGCGGGGGATGAAGGCTGGGATCGTGGCGCTCGCGGCGGAGGCGGTGCTGGTGTACGGCCTGTTCCTGCGGCAGCTTGTGGTGGTGCAGTACAGCGTCACCTCGGGGATCTGTATGGCGGGGGCGGTGTTCTTGTTCCTCACGGCGCCGGGGACGGACAAGCCGTCGGTCTTTTTCAGGAGAAACCTGCTGCCGCTGTTTCTCGTCGTGCTGTCCTTCCTGATCCGGACCGAGGTCTGCGTCATGCTGCTGCCGTTTTTGCTGTTTGCGGGGCTTCTGAGATGGTGCGGCGAGGCGCGATTCTTTACGGCGGTGAATTTCAGGAAATATATCACGCTGATCGTCACCGCGCTCCTGTGCCTGGCGGCGGTGTACTCCCTGGATATGCTGGCATACAGGGGGAGCGACTGGGCAAGTTTCAGGCGATTCTTCGATGCCCGGACAAAGCTGTACGACTTCTACGGACTGCCCGGCTATGAGGAGAACAGGGCGTTTTACGAGTCGGTGGGACTGTCGAGAGAGTCCTACACGCTGCTGGAAAATTATAATTTTGCGCTCGATGAGTCGATCGACACCTGGAGGCTGGATGCGATCGTGGCGTACCAGGAACAGCTGGCAAAAGACGGGGGCGGGCTCCATGACACGCTGGGGTTTGTCAGCAGGAACAGCCTGAGGGAGGCGCTGTGGAAGTACAAAGATCAGCTGCAGAACAACGTTTCGCTCGCCGGCGCGGCAGTGGCTGTCCTGTACCTGCTGTATCTGCTCCTGTGCGTGGTGCCCGCGAGAGGAAAGCTGCGCGCGGGGGCGGTGGCCAGGATCGTGTGCCTCCTGGCGATACGCAGCGTCCTGTGGCTGTACCTGTGCATGGTGGACAGGGTGCTCGACCGTGTGACGATGCCCCTGTTGATGGCGGAGTTTGGCATGCTGGTCAGCTTTCTGCTCTGCGACCGCCAAAGGACGTGCGGCGGCGCTCAGCGGGTGAGGACTGCTGGCTGTGTCCTGTGCATTGCAGGCGCGTTTGCCGCGATTGCGGTGAGCCAGCGGAATGTGCAGGCGGAGTATGCCAGCCGTGCAGCGGCGGATGCGCGCTGGAACGCAATGATGGATTATTGCCGGAAAAGTGGAGATAATTATTATGTGATCGATGTGTACAGCTCGACATCCTACCAGGGGACGCCGTACTCGGAGAAGATGTTTACCGATGTGGATAACACGTACAAAAATTTTGATATCTGTGGAGGATGGGCGGCGAAGAGCCCGATCGCGCGGCAGAAGCTTGAAAGACATGACATCAGGGACATCCAGAGTGCGCTCTGCGCTCCCAGGGCAGGCGTGCGTGCGGACACCTGTTTCATAGCGGCTGCCGGCAGGGATCTCGACTGGCTTGTGCAGTACTATGCAAAGCGCGGGATCGCGGTCGAGCCAAGGTGTGTGGACCAGATCGGGACGGATGCGGCAGAACCGGCGTTCAGGGTGTACGAGCTGGCAAGAAAATAAAAAGAAGGAGATAACAGTTTGTATGGAACCGATGAAAAAGGATACAGTGGTCAGAGGACAGCTGGTATATTTGAGGCCGATCACGGCGGATGACACAGAGATGGCAGTGCGCTGGCGGAACACGCCGGTCGTGGTCGAGAACTTTATCTACCGGAAACCTGTCAGCCGGCAGGATCACGAGAACTGGCTTGCCAACAAGGTTTTCAAGGGGCTGGTGCACCAGTTTATCGTGTGCAGGATCGAGGATGACCTGCCGCTTGGTTCGATCTACCTCCAGAATTTTGAGGAGGAGAACAAGAAGGCGGAGTGGGGCATATATCTCGGGGAAGTGCAGGCTTACGGAAAGGGAGCCGGCACGGAGGCCGCAAAGCTGCTGCTGGAGTACGCCTTTGCCAACCTCGGGATGCACAAGGTAGTGTCCCGCGTGCTGGCGCGGAACAGGGCGAGTGTCCGCATGAATGAGAAGGCGGGCTACGTGCAGGAGGCGTACTTGAAGGATGAGCTCTTTTTAGATGGAAAATACGAGGATTTGATATTGTTTGGAGCCATCAATCCCAGGGGATAAAAGCTTCCGGACAGTTATAAGGAGACCAGTGGACTATGAGTAAAATAAGCTTTGTCATTCCCTGCTATCGGAGTGCGAGGACGATCGGCGGGGTTGTGGCAGAAATACAGGATACAATGGCGTCCCTGCCGGCGTATGTCTATGACATTTTTCTGGTGAATGACTGTTCGCCGGACGACACATACGAGGTGATCAAGGCGCTGTGCGCGGCGCATGACAATATCAGGGGGATCAGCCTGGCGAGGAACTTCGGGCAGCACGCGGCGCTGATGGCGGGACTGCGCAAGTCGGACGGGGATATCGTGGTCTGTCTCGACGACGACGGGCAGACACCGGCGAATGAGGTGGGGAAACTGCTCGAGGGCATCGAGAGCGGGAGCGATGTGGTCTACGCGAGTTACGACAACAAAAAGCACAGCGCGTTTCGGAATTTCGGGACATGGATGAACGACATCATGACCAGGACGATGCTGGGAAAGCCCAGGGAACTGCACCTGACAAGCTACTTTGCCGCGAGGCGTTTTGTCGTCGAGAGCATGCTCCGATACGAGAACAGCTATCCGTACATCATCGGATTGGTACTGCGCGCCACCAGGAATATCACCAACGTCCCGGTGAGCCACAGGAGCCGCGAGGTCGGGACGTCGGGGTATACCATGAAAAAGCTGCTGGGGCTGTGGTTTAACGGTTTTACGGCATTCTCGATCTTTCCGCTGCGGGTCGCGACGGCAACAGGTGTTATGTTTGCGGGGGCGGGCTTCGTCTATGGAATCTACACGGTCGTGAAAAAATTCGTCAATCCTCAGGTGCCGCTGGGATTCAGCTCGCTGATGGCAGCAGTCGTGTTCATCGGCGGAATGCTGATGATCATGCTGGGACTGATCGGGGAGTACATCGGGCGCATTTATATCAGCATCAACAATTCGCCGCAGTATGTGATCCGGGAGGAGACGGGAGGCAAGGAGAGCGCAGATGAAGATCAGGTTGAATAAAAATGATAAAATACTGCTGGCTGTCGAAGTGCTTTTTATGATTGTGTATGTGCTTTTCATGTGCGGAGAGAAAAAGGTTTATGAATTTAATGCACAAAATCTTGAAATATATAATGACAATGTGATCTATTCGCCGGAGGAAGCGTCCTACACGATCCAGAACAACGGGGCAGAGGCACAGGAAAACGCCATGCTCGGCATTGCAAAAATGGAAATTGACAGAGGGGCGTATGAAATTACAGTCCGATATGAAAGTAGTACTGGAATCAACGGTCAGACAGGAAATTGTGAGAATCAGGCTGGATCGCTCAGGATCCGGTCTTTTAGCAATCCGACGGAAGTGGGATATAAAACGCTGCAGCTCGTCGACGGATCGGATGTAAAGACGGACAGGCTATGGATCACTTCCCTGGGCAGCATCCAGGATCTTGATGTCAAAGTGTACTTTCACGGTTACGGGATCTTAAAGATCGACCAGATCGTGTTTGAGGAACTGATGGTCTGGCGTGTGACCTGTGTGCTCAAATGGATCGTTATCCTTTCCGTTCTCAATTTTATCTATTTTTATTTTATCCGAAGAAATGATTATAAAGATAAACATATCCTGGCAGGACTGTTGTTCATGGTTCTTTTTTCGAGTCTTCTGGCATTTCAGGACTATGTAATGGGCGGGCATGATCTGTCATTTCATCTGACGCGGATCCTGTCGCTTGCAAGATCGATCGCCGCGGGGAACTGGATCTCCCCGATCCAGTCGGATATGGCAAACGGATACGGATATGCGGCACCGCTTTTCTATGGACAGATCTTTCTCTATATACCTGCGATCCTGTACAACATGGCGATACCGCTGCACATATGTTATCAGATCTATGTTGTGTGTGTGAACATTGCCACCTGCCTTGTCAGCTATTTTTGTTTCAAAGCGATCACAGAGAATAAAGAGATCGCACTGTTTGGTGCGTATTGCTATCAGCTGAGTGCTTACCGGATCATCGACGTGTACATAAGGGCAGCTCTGGGAGAGTACACGGCAATGATTTTCCTGCCGCTCATTTTGTACGGGTTTTATAAGGTTTATGAGACGGAGGCGGGGAGCCTGACGATCCGGGATGCCATATGCATTGTTTTGGGGCTCACAGGGATCATACAGAGCCATCTGATCACAGTGGAACTTGCTGCTTTTGCGATCGTTGCGCTCTGTGCCGCCCTGTTCCGGAAAACGCTGCAGCCGCGCCGTCTACTCATATTGACAGAGGCGTTGGCGCTGACGATTTTGTGCAACATCAATTTTCTGGTTTCCTTTTTTCAATCGATGCAGATGGATATAGCGGTGAATGCAAAGACAATGGGAAACATGCAGGAATTAGGAGCCGCTGTGCACGAGGTGTTTGGCGTCTTTATGTATGCGAACGGAACGTGTGCGCTGGGGATCGGATTGATGCTGGGGGTCGCCGTGTTTTTCTGGTGCTGCGTGAAACGGTTTGATTGGGGATTGGAGAAGGATCATCACTTGAGGGCCGGGGTGATCGCGCTTGTCATGCTCGTGTTTACAGTGCTGTTCTCCTTCTCGGCGTTTCCGTGGGATTCCGCCGCGACTGCTGACGGTGTGCCTGGCGCGTTGGGGCAGCTCGTGGGTGTCGTTCAGTTTCCATGGAGATTTCACATTATCTCGACGATATTGTGTGTCTTCCTGACGGTGCTGGGAGTGACGATCTTATACAGACACGGTCAAAAGAAGCTGGGAACCGCTGCCGGAGGACTCATCGCGCTTCTGCTGACGTTGAATGTGGGGCTTTATTTTGTCCAGTATCCTGAGATTGCGATGACAACCAGAATGTATGCCTCTGTGGAGGATGCGTTCTCGCTTGCGGTGGTTTCCGGTGGCGAGTACCAGCTCGTGGGTACGGATTTTGGGCTTTGCAAGACAAGGGAGATCACGACAGAGGATCAGGCGGTGACAGTCACGGATTACCGGAGCGACCAGGGGGAGACGATGTTCGTGTGTGCCAACCAGAGTGATCGGCCCAGGTATGTCGAGATCCCGGTGTTCTGTTATGACAATTACTGCGCCTATGATCGGGGAAGCGGAGATCCGCTGCCGCTCGAGAAGGGAACGAACAATAGAATACGGCTGCTGATACCGGGGGGATACAGCGGGGAGGTCTGCGTGGTATATGAGATTCCGATAGTATGGAAGGTATGTTATCTGGTTTCTGCCCTGACAATGGCGGGCATTGCCGCAGGTCCTTTTTGGCGGCGTGGTGGCAGGAGGCAAAAAGATGAGTAGAAAGAAAATGGTTATGCCGGTCATGCTGATCCTGCTGTTTACAGCAATGTACATCAGCCTGATATTCAACAGAAATATATGGACGGACGAAGCGTACACGATCGAGTTGGTGAGAGAGAATTCTTTTCCGGGGATCATCCGGAACACGGCGGTCGATGTGCATCCGCCGCTCTACTATCTGATCGTAAAATGTTTTGTGATCCTCCTGGGCGATGCATTCTGGGTTTACAAGGCAGTTTCGATCGTTCCGATGGTGCTGACGATGGTGCTTGTGTGCCTGTATGGGGTGCTTTGGCGATCGGAAGAAGGAACTACTGTTCTGGCTATCGTCATGCTCAATGCGGTTCCCTGTGTGCTGGAGTACGCTGTACAGATCCGTATGTACAGCTGGGCGCTGTTTTTTGTGACCTGGGCGGGGCTTGGCGCATACGCAATGTGCGCGCCGGACTCCTTTCGAATGCAGAGAAATATGCAGAAAAACAGCTGCATACAGCTGACAGCCGCCTGCATTTTGGGATGCTATACCCACACTTATGCGATGCTGAGCTGTGTCTGTATCTATATCATACTGTGTATTTATGCGCTTTTATGCGGCATGCGGCGTAAGGATTATGGTTTACTGAAAAAATGTCTGGTATCAGGCTGTGCGGTGTCGGTGTGTTATCTGCCGTGGCTTGCTGTCCTGATCAGGCAGACAATGAGCCGGATCGAGAATTACTGGATCGATCCGGTGACATGGGAAGTTATCTGCCAGTACCCTGATTACCTGTTTGCATCGAGGCTGCCGGGTTCTGCTGTGCTGTATCTGATCCTGTGCGGCGCGGCGGTGCTGATCTGCATCAGGCTGCGCAGGGATGGCATTGCGGCGCTGCTGATGCTTGCGGTTCCTGTGATGACGGCACTGATCGGCATTGTCGTGTCCATAGTGGTGACACCCTTTTTTATCGCCAGATATCTCGTGCCATGCATGGGGCTTTTTGCACTGTTTCTGGCACTTGCATTCCGGCGGGAGCAGAAGGCTGTCCAGATCCTGCTCGGTGTATTTGGGTTTCTTATGGTGCTGAACGCATATCAGAAAAATTTTGAGATGGAGTACCACAGCACACACACAGACGAACTTCTTCAATATATGGATGAGAACCTGGGACAGAAGGACCTCATAGCTTATAACTTTGAGGCATACGGTTTTATCTACAATATCTATTTTCCGGATAGAACACAATTTTTGAGTGATGTGGATTTTGCGGGTGATTTTGACACCATCTGGTATTTTGACAGCTGTGTGACACCGTGGCTCGACACACAGGTGTTGGAACAGTACGGTCTGGCCAAGGAATTTGTCATGACGACAGGGATCGAACAGAACGAGTTTCATCTTTACCACATAAGGCATAAGGAATGAAAGGCGGGGGATCATATTGAAAAAGGGGAAAAAGGCAGTGGGACTTACCCTGGGGATTTTGCTGGCTGCGGTTCTGATCGCGTCCGGCGTCACGGGGCGCGTTACAAGGACAGTGACGTCAAGGAGCAAGGCGGCATACAGGCAGCGGGTGGACTCTGTGGCGTTCGGGTATCAGTTAAAACAGGATTTTGTACCGCAGCATGAGCGGTTGGAGGCGATAGAGATCCACGTTGATGCGGCGGGCATTGTGAGGGATCAGGGGGCTCTGCGGTTTACGATCCTGGACCAGGATGCAGCGTCGGTCTTTTCCACAGAAATTCCCGTCTCCGAATTGCCGGAGTTTGGGTGGATGGAGGTGCCGGTTCACACACAGGTGTCCTTCGGTCAGATCTACACTCTGGTGCTGGAAAGTGTGGGCTGTGCGGACAATGGTCCGGCTGTTTCTTTCGCGGACTCCAGGCTCGCAGCGACGGCAGAACAGCAGGGGTTCCATCTGGTCTATGCGGAGATGGACGTGAAGTATTCGGCGCTGCAGGCAGTGTTTCGCTATGCGGTACCCGTCGAATGGTATGAATACTTTTCGTACTATGTATTTGGTATGCTGATGATCCTGTTGTTTCTGCACAGAACTTCGGTGCGGTCTGGCGGCAATGCAGGCAGATAGCGCGATACGGATTATGGGTTATGAGGAGTGACGGGAAGATGTGCACTGCAGTTGTACAGCGGTTTTAAGTGTGCTATACTTGGATAAAACAGGAGATTAAAATAGGAGATTAATGTGATCATGACAAGAAAAAAACAGATATTATCCTGCGCGGTCTCCTTTCTGGGTATCTATGTGCTGCCCGGGCTGATGGGGTTTACCGGGGAGCAGATCTATCTGACAAACAGCATTTTCCTGTTCGCCGCGTGGATCGGGCTGTCCGTCCTGATCGGACTGGGGATGGACCGTGTGGACTGGAGAGATCTGCGCGCCGATCTGCTCGCGCTGTTTTTGGCGTGCGCGTTCTCGGCGTGCATGGCGGTGGGATCGGATCTCGACAGCACGGAGTTCATTGTCTTTGGCGATATCAGAAGGATCGTGCGCATCGGATGTTTTTCGATCTCGCTCGCGGTGGTTCTCAGGGAAGTATGGAGCTGTATGGATACGGTGAGCGGGGATCGGGAGGTCGGAGCGGGCTATACGCAAAGGACATATCTGGCGGTCATGGCGGTGCTTTTGCTGTGCTGGCTGCCCGTCTTTCTGGCGTCCTACCCCGGTTTTTTCGTGTATGATGCGCAGGATGAGGTCAACGAAGTGCTGATGCGCAGTTTTTCGAACCATCACCCGCTGCTGCATGTGCTGCTGCTCGGCGGGATCGTGGCGGCGGTGCACAAGGTGGCAGGCTCCTACAACCTTGGGATCGCCTGCTATATGATCCTGCAGATGTGCATCGCGGCGTTTTGCTTTGCGCACATGATGGACTTTTTGAAAAGGCACCGCGTGCGCCGCGGGTTCAGGATCGCAGCGCTGGTTTTCCTGGCTTTCTTTCCGGTGGTTCCGATGTATGTCCTGTGCAGCACGAAGGACACGCTGTTTTCGATCGCCCTGCTGATGCTGGTGCTGCACCTGTACGAGCTGCTGGATGACACGGCGGCGTTTTTGGGATCGCGGCGTCGGCAGGCAGGGTTTGTACTGAGCGCCTTCTTCATGATGAGCCTGCGGCACAACGGGCTGTACGCGTTTCTCGTGCTGCTGGTGCTGCTGGCGTGCTGGGGATTTCGGAAAAAGCGCGGGATCGCAGTGGGGAAAGCAGCTGTTATGTTTCTGCTGCCGGTCGTGCTCTGCGTCGGCGCGACAGCCCTCATGACGAACCTGCTGCACGCCAGCCCGGGCGGGAAGCAGGAGATGCTGACAGTGCCGATCATGCAGCTGGCCAGGGTGTACGGGACAGATCCCGGCTCGTTTTCCGCGCAGGAGAAAGAGCGCCTGTTCCAATATCTTCCCGAGGAGGCGATGGAGCGCTACACTGCAAAGCTGTCGGACCCGGTCAAGGTGCTGTTTGACAACGACCGCTACAGGGAGGATCCGTCGGGGTTCTGGAAGTTGTGGTTCGACGCGGGCGTCTCGCATATCGGGACGTACGTCAACGCGTGGCTGTACACGAGCTATGGTTTCTGGTATCCAGACACGATCATCGACGCGTACAATGGGATCCAGAGGCACACGTTCGCCTACGGCGAGAGCAGCTATTTCGGATATGAGACGGAGCCGCCGGGGACGCGGCAGAGCCTGATTGCGCCGCTCGACGGATTTTACAGGCGCCTGTCGCTGGAGATCACCCAGCAGAGGGTTCCCGTGATATCGATGCTGTTCTCGCCGGGGTTTATGTTCTGGCTCTACGCGTCCGCGTTCGGCTATTTCGTGAAGCAGCGGCAGTACAACCGGGCTCTGGCGTTCGCCGTCACGCTGCTGCTGTGGCTGACAGTGCTGCTCGGACCGACCTGTATGGTGCGGTATGTGCTGATCTTCTGGTTTGCCTTTCCGGTTCTTGCTGCGATGCTGTTTGAGAAGTACACGGGTTTCGTATAAAATCGTATAAGATCGTATCAAACTGATATCATTGTATTCTGCGGATGATTGTGATATACTGTGTTAGATTAGGCTCTGGGAATGATTGGTAAGGGGGGAGAGAACGCATTGAGACTGTTTCGGCAGACATGGAATCCGAATCGCATAAAGCGCAATACGATGGTTCAGATCGTGATCGTGACACTGGCATTCCTCGCGCTTGTCAGAGTCTGGCCGTGTGGTCTGGTGCAGCGGCACACTTACTCGAGACAGCAGGCGTTCAGCCGGAGCGGGAAAGATGTTCCGGCGGGGGACAGTTTCACATCCGACGACAAAAAACTGCAGACCGTATATTTTTCGGAGGATCATATTTACCGCATCAGTCTGTATATGGACTGCGTGGTCAGCGGGGAGCCGACGGAGGCGCAGATCGTCCTGTTCCGCCTGTATGACAGCGGATTCTCGTGTGTTTTCGAGGAGGAGATCGACAGCAGGCGCATTGAAAAAAAAGGTGTATTGACCGCCACGCTGGATATGGATGTCGATATTGACATAGAATATTACTATGAGATCCTGATACCGGAGGAGAGCCAGGCACGCTACAGGCTCCCGGTCGCGGAAAGAAGCGCGCTGGGGCAGACGGAGAACGGCGTCCTGTACATTGACGGTATCTACAATGACGAGGAGAGCCTGATCGCCGATTTTGACTATTCCAGACCGCTGACGATCGTCGGGATCGTTCTGTGTGATATCCTGATCCTCGGCGCCGCGCTGCTGGTGTACTGCCTCGTGTACGGTATCGTGATGCTGTACGACCATCAGCCCGCGGCGAACAGGCGCAGTGTCAGAAACGGTTTTCGCGTGGGGGGCAGCATTGCGGTCGTCCTTGCGGCGCTGTTTTTGATCGTCTATTCTGTCATACTGAACCGGTTTGGCGGCGAGGTGTGGGACAGGCTTTTTTTTCTGGCGGGGATCGTCACCGCCATGCTGTGGAGCCTCTCGGCACTCTGGGTTCCCGTGTTTTTTCCTCCGAAGAAGGAGAAGCCGGTGAAGTCTGCGAGGAGCCGTGTCTCGCTGATCTGGAGAAACTATATCCAGACGGTCAGCTTCGGGCTGCTTTTCTACGCGCTGTGCCAGTATGTCAACGCGGACAGGAATCTCTACCACTACACAAATACAAGATGGATGCTGATTTTTCTGGCAATCGCGCTGCTGATGAATTATAATGAAAGACAGCTGGTCAATGTGTTTGGCATCGCCTGGCTGCTGCTTGGCATCGCCGGGTCGGTGATCTACTGCGGCACAGTCGGGACAGAGGAGAATGATCTGCTCCTTGCGCGGCTGACCTGCGGCGCCGTGGTGACGTGGGGGCTGCTGGTGGTCAATGCGCTTGTCTGTCTGGTGCAGTCGGCGGATCCCCGCTCATTCCGGGTCGGGGACTGGTTCATGATGCGGCTTGCGGAGTACAGAAAGCAGATGGTGTATCTCGTTTTGTGGGTGCTTTTCAGCCTGCTGATGTACGCAAACCGGTATGAGAAGGTGTGGGTGTTCACGGCGACGCTCCCGTTTTTGGCGTATTTGTTCGCGCCGCGCACGCGGGGGGGAGAGTTCAGGTTCCTGAGAAATTTCGGCAACGGGATCCTGACAAGTTTTGTGCTGGTGACTTTGTTCTGCCTGCTGCACAGACCGCACCAGTACTGGACATACTACCGCTACGGGGGGATCTTCCACACCGTGGCGTGCACCGGCATGTATCTGGCGGTTGTCTTTGGCGTGGCGGTCGCAAAGCTCTATGGAAAGCTGAGAAAACGGGATCATTTCCTGTTTTGCTGCCATCTGGAGTACTTTGTGACGGCATGTGTGGCGGGTTTTATCCTGCTTACGATGTCGCGGACTGCGTTTCTGACCGTCACGGTGATGGTGCTTGCGGTCGCGGGCCTGGCGGCTGCGGTGCACCGCAAGCGGATCGGGCGGCTTTTCTCGGAGCTTGGGGTTTTGCTCGCAGTGTGCCTGGTCAGCTTTCCGATGATCTACACGTCTGTCAGGATGGTTCCCGCCGTCGTGAACGATCCGATCCACTACGATATCGAGATCCAGAAAAAGACGGAGACGATCTACAAGGGCGATCCGATCGACTCGGATAAGTACATGACAGTGCGGTGGTTTTTCACGACGCTGTTTGGCAGGTTCCAGACGGAGGAGGGGAGCGCGGACGCGGGAAAGATTTTGCCAAGGGAGAGCGGGGAGCTCGCCTACACGGGCAATGACCTGGCGGGGATCGTCATGCGCCGGGTTTCCGGGGACAGCGATGGGGACGACGGTTCCGGCGGGAAGACGGGGGGGGACATCTCCAACGGCAGGTTTGACATTTTTTTGGATTACATCGATGCGATCGGGCTGGATGGGCACCCTAAGATGGGACCGCTCGACAAGGAGGGCAATGAGTACACGCATGCGCACAACTCCTACCTGCAGGTGGCGTACAATTTCGGTCTGATCGCGGGCATCTTGTTTTTGATCCTGTGTGCGTTCACGCTGTGGCGGTCCGTCCAGTTTGCACTCGATTACGGGAAGAAGCGCAGCATCATATTTGTCCCGCTCGCCATGGTCGTGGTGTTTGGCTTTATCAGCCTGACAGAGTGGGCATACCATCCGTGTATTCCGGCAGGTTTTAGCTTTATAATGATGCAGATGGTTCTGATGCGCACGAACACACAGGGAAGATAGAGGAGCCGGGAGGCAGAAAAAGTATTATGAAATTATTGAATCGTATCAATCCACAGCTGGCACAGAGAAGGATCGTGCTCGTGATACTGGATATCATGACAGTGTGTGTGGCGGGCATCGCGCCGCTGTGGATCCGCTTTGAATTGAATTACAGGGATATCCCGCAGGTCTACCTGAACTCGGCGTGGGATTTCATGATCGCAAACGTGGTCATGACGCTTGCCGTGTTCTATGTCTTTAAGCTGTACCACAGTCTGTGGGCATTTGCGGGGACGGCGGAGGTGCAGAATATCCTGGCGGCCTGCATCCTGAGCGCGATCCTGGATTTTGCGGGGATGAAGATCCTGCGCTATCCGATCCCGCGCAGCTATTATTTTGTCTACGCGCTGGTGCTCACGGGGATCACGACCGGGACAAGGTTTTCCTACCGGATCATGCGCGGCATGCGGCACAAGGCGCAGAACAGGAAAAACGGCACGCGCGTGATGATCATCGGCGCAGGGGATGCCGGGAATACGGTCATCAAGGAGATCACGAACAGCACCTACAGCACGATGACGATCAAGTGCATCATCGACGACGACGAGAATAAGTGGGGCAGGTTCATACAGGGGATCAAGATCGTCGGCGGGCGTGAGCGGATCGTGGAGTACGCAGCCCTGTACGGCATCGATGAGATCTTCATCGCGATCCCGTCGGCGGACCGCAGGACGATGAAGGCGCTCGTCGAGATCTGCAAGGAGACGAGCTGCAAGCTCCGCACGCTGCCCGGCATCTACCAGCTCGTGAACGGCGAGGTCAATGTCAGCAAGCTTAGGAATGTCGATGTCGAGGATCTGCTGGGGCGCGACCCGATCAAGGTTGATATGGAATCGATCCTGAACTATGTCAGGGGGCAGACGATCATGGTGACGGGCGGGGGCGGCTCGATCGGAAGCGAGCTGTGCCGACAGATCGCGGGGCACAGACCGGCGCGGCTGATCATCGTTGACATCTATGAGAACAATGCCTATGAGATACAGCAGGAGCTGAAACACAGATATCCCCAGCTGGATCTGGTGGTGCTGATCGCCTCCGTGAGGAACACGAACCGCATCAACAGCATCATGGAGAACTATCACCCCGATATCATCTACCACGCGGCGGCGCACAAGCATGTGCCGCTGATGGAGGTAAGCCCCAATGAGGCGATCAAGAATAACGTGTTTGGCACATGGAAGACGGCACAGGCGGCAGTCCACAACGGCGTGAAGAAGTTCGTGCTGATCTCGACGGACAAGGCGGTGAATCCCACGAACATCATGGGCGCGAGCAAGCGGATCTGCGAGATGATCATACAGACGTACAACCGTCACTACGACACGGAGTTCGTGGCGGTCCGCTTCGGAAATGTGCTGGGGAGCAACGGCAGTGTGATCCCGCTGTTCAAGAAGCAGATCGCGGCGGGGGGACCTGTGACAGTCACCCACCCGGATATCATCCGCTATTTCATGACGATCCCGGAGGCGGTGTCGCTCGTGCTGCAGGCGGGCGTCTACGCAAAGGGCGGGGAGATTTTCGTCCTCGATATGGGGGAGCCTGTCAGAATACTCGATCTGGCAGAGAACCTGATCCGTCTCTCCGGGTACAAGGTCGACGAGGATATCAAGATCGAATTCACGGGACTCAGACCGGGTGAGAAGCTGTACGAGGAGCTCCTGATGAGCGAGGAGGGGCTTACGGACACGGAGAATAAACTGATCCACGTGGGAAAGCCGGTCGATTTTGACGAGAGACTGTTTTATGTGCAGCTCAATCACCTGAAACAGGCGGTCGAGAGCGAGTGTGACGACGTGCGGGCACTGATCCAGGAGATCGTCCCGACGTACACGCCAAAGGGCGCGGATGACGAGGACATGTCACAGGATTTGTAATATGTTAATATATGAAAGAATTGGCGGCAGTGAAGGAGGAGTATCATGGAAAATCGTGCAAAAAAAAGGATCTATCTGTCAAGCCCCACAATGCATGGGGATGAGCAGCGGTTTGTCGCGGAGGCGTTTGAGACGAACTGGGTGGCGCCGCTGGGACCCAATGTCAACAATTTTGAGACGGAGCTAGCCGCCTACACAGGCTGCGGCTATGCGGCTGCGCTGAGCGCCGGGACCGCGGCGATCCATCTGGGGCTGAAACTCCTGGGCGTGGGACAGGGCGATGTGGTGTTTGTGTCGTCGCTGACATTCTCTGCCAGCTGCAATCCGATCGTGTATGAGAAGGCGGTGCCGGTGCTGATCGACTCGGAGCCGGACACATGGAATATGTCACCCGCGGCGCTCGAGAGAGCCTTTGAGAAATATCCGGCGCCCAAGGCGGTCGTCGTCGTACACCTGTACGGCACGCCGGCAAAGATGGATGAGATCATGCGCATATGTGCGCGCCATAACGTGCCGATCCTCGAGGATGCGGCGGAGTCCCTCGGCGCTACATACGAGGGAAAGCACACGGGAACTTTCGGGCGCGCCGGCGTCTATTCGTTTAACGGAAACAAGATCATCACGACATCGGGCGGCGGGATGCTCGTCTCCGGGGATGAGGCGCTCGTGAAGGAGGCGCGCATGCTCTCGACACAGGCGCGGGACCCGGCAAGGTATTATCAGCATTCCAGGATCGGCTACAATTATAGGATGAGCAACGTCGACGCCGGCATCGGCAGGGGACAGCTGATGCACCTGGATGAGCATGTCAGGCTGAAGAAGGCGATTTACAACAGATATCGGCAGGCATTTGCGGACATCGAGGAGATCTCCATGAATCCGCTGAATCCAAAGGGGGATGCGAACAACTGGCTTACCTGCATAACGATCAGGGAGGGCAGCAGCGTGACGCCCGACATGGTGATGGACGCGCTGGAGGCGGAAAACATCGAGTCGCGTCCGATCTGGAAGCCGATGCACCTGCAGCCGGTCTTCGCGTCGTGCGACTTTTTCAGCCATGACGAAACGGATATGAGCGTCAGCGAGGACATCTTCAACCGCGGCGTGTGCCTGCCGAGCGATATCAAGAACACCGACGAGGATATGGAGACGGTGATCGGTATTGTGCGGGGACTTTTTCAGAGATCGTAGTGGGAGCTGGGACAAATGTATCAGAGATATATAAAACGGTTACTGGATATCATCATATCGCTCGCGGCGCTGGTGCTGCTTTCGCCCGTACTGATCGTGGTCGCCGTGCTGGTGCGCGCAAAGCTCGGCTCGCCGGTGATCTTTCACCAGGAGAGGCCAGGGTATCATGAAAAAATTTTTAAGCTCTGCAAGTTCCGCTCCATGACCGATGCGCGCGGCGCGGATGGGGAGCTGCTGCCCGACGAGGTGCGGCTGACAAGATTCGGCAGGACACTGCGGGCGACAAGCCTTGACGAGCTTCCCGAGCTGTGGAATATCCTGAGGGGTGACATGAGCCTGATCGGGCCGCGCCCGCTCCTGGTCCGGTATCTGCCCCGCTACAACGCGTTCCAGAAGCACAGGCATGACGTGCGGCCGGGACTGACCGGGTGGGCGCAGGTCAACGGCAGGAATGCGATCGACTGGGACACAAAGTTCCGGTATGACGTGGAGTATGTGAACAGGATCAGCTTTTTGTTTGATGTGAAGATCCTGCTGATGACCTTCGGCAAGGTGTTTGGGCGGTCGGGAATCAGTTCGGGGACACACGCCACGATGGAGGAGTTTATGGGAAATGAGTCAGGGCAGGATGCAGGAGGAGCGGACCATGGGAAACATTGAATCGAACGGCGTACACAAGATACTTTTTACGAGTGTGGGAAGGCGCGTGGAGCTGCTGCAGGCTTTTCGGGAGGCGGCAAAGCGCGAGGGAATCAGTTTGAAGATCTACGCGGCGGATATGTCAGATACGGCTCCGGCGCTCTGCTTTGGCGATGTGGCTGTGCGCGTCTGCCGCATCTCGGACGAGGACTATATACCGCAGCTGTCCCGGATCTGCAAGGAGAACGGCATCGACCTGCTGATCCCGACGATCGACACGGATCTGCTAAAGCTCTCCCGCGCGAGGGCGGATTTTGAGAGGGATGGGACGCGGATCCTGATCAGTGCGCCCGACAAGATCGCGCTCTGCCGGGATAAGCGGCTCACGTACGATTTTTTCAGGGAGTGCGGGCTGCGCGCGCCCGAGACGTTTGACAGCGTGGACAACTATGACCTGTCATTCCCGTGTTTTGTGAAGCCCAGGGACGGCAGTTCGAGTATCAATGCTTTCAGGGCGGACAGCCCTGAGGAGCTGCGGGAGATCGCAAAGCGGGTGCCGGACTACATCATCCAGCCCTTCATAGAAGGCGAGGAGTACACGGTCGATATTTTCTGTGATCTCGACGGGAATCCCGTCTTCATCACACCGCGCGTGCGCGTCGCCGTCAGGAGCGGCGAGGTGCTGCAGACGCGCATCGCCGGGGACGATGTGATCGTTGCGGAGTGCAGGAGGATCATCGAAGCGTTTGAGCCCTGCGGTCCGATCACGGTGCAGCTGATCCGGGAGAAAAAGTCGGGCTGTGATCATTATATCGAGATCAACCCGCGCTACGGCGGCGGTGCGCCCCTGTCGATGAAGGCGGGCGCGGACTCCGCGCGGAGCGTGCTGCGCATTCTGGCGGGCAGGACAACAGCGTACCAGGAGCGCGCGGCAAAGGACGGGAGGATGTACACCCGCTTTGACCAGAGCATTTATATGGACGCGCGCGGCAGCCGTCCTGTCGAGATCGGCAGGCTGACCGATGTGGAGCCGCTCGCGGCGGATAAGCGGGCGGTCGTGTTTGACCTCGACGACACGCTCTACGACGAGCGCGACTATGTGCGGAGCGGATTTGCGCAGATTGCGGCATTTCTGTCGGAGTTATGGGTTGACAGACAGGGAAGCGGACTGTATAGTAAAAAAGCGATAGAAGATCGGCTTTATGATGCTTTTGAGAGCGGGGAGCCTGCCATCGACCGTCTGTTTGAGCACTGCGGCTGCCAGGACGACGCGCTGAGGGCAAGGTGTCTGCAGATATACAGGGAGCATGTTCCGGATATAGCACTGCCGCAGACGCACAGGGATCTTCTCGTGCGGCTGCGGCAGTCGGGCAGGAAGCTCGGGATCATAACGGACGGCAGAGTGGACGGGCAGGAGAACAAGCTCGAAGCGCTGGGGCTAAAGGATCTGGTCGACGAGTATATCGTGACCGATTCGCTTGCGGGCAGGGCGGATGTGCGGCTGTTCCGCAAACCCAATCCCCTGGCATTTCATGTGATCCGGGAGCGGTTCGGGGTCTCTTTTGAGGATATGATCTATGTGGGGGATAACATCAGGAAGGATTTTCAGGCACCGTCAAGTCTTGGCATGACGGCGGTGTGGTATCACAATGAACATGGGATCTACAGTGGAGAGCGATGAGTAAGATATTGATATTGACCAATTCCGCGGAGGGGCTGTACCTGTTCCGAAAGGAACTGCTGTGTGCCCTCCGGTCAGACGGGCATACGCTGGCAGTGTCCGTGCCGGATGACAACTATTGTGAGAAGATCGAGGCGCTCGGATGCAGGGTGCTGGTGACGGACTTTGAGCGCCGGGGGATGAACCCGCTTAAGGATCTGCAGCTGGCCGGGAAGTACTGGTCTTTGCTGCACAGCGAGCAGCCGGACTGGGTGTTTGCCTACACGATCAAGCCAAACATCTACGGCGGGGCGGTGTGCCGGCTCGGCAGGGTGCCCTATATATGCAACATCACGGGGCTTGGGACGGCGCTCGAGAACCCGGGGCTTCTGGGCAGGGTGCTCCTTGTGATGTACAGGTACGCCGTGGGCAGGGCGCGGTGCGTTTTTTTCCAGAATGAAAAGAACCGGGGATTTATGAAGGAACACGGGATCGCGCGGGGCAGGGACAGGCTGCTCCCGGGGTCGGGCGTCAATCTGACAGAACATGCGTACACAGAATATCCTTCGGAGCAGGGTGGAATCGTGTTTCTCGCGGTGATGCGCATCATGCGGGACAAGGGGATCGGGGAGTATCTCGAGGCTGCCCGCACCATGAAAAAAAGGCATGACAACGTGGCGTTCTGGCTTGCGGGCGCGTACGAGGAGGAGTCGCGCGGGCAGTATGAGCCGCTGATCCGAAAGCTGGAGGGGGACGGCGTCATCCGGTATCTCGGGCATGTCGACAATGTGGGGGAAGTCATGGCGCAAAGCCATGTCATCGTCCACCCGTCCTACCACGAGGGGCTGTCCAATGTGCTCCTGGAGGCGGCAGCGTGCGGCAGACCAGTGCTCGCAGGCAGCATCAGCGGCTGTGTCGAGACCTTCTCCGAGGGCAGGAGCGGTCTGTCGTTTGACATAAAGAGCACGGATGCCCTTCTCGGGGCGATGGAGCGGATCTGTGCGCTGTCCTGCGAGGAGCGCAGGAGTATGGGCAGAGCCGGCAGAGCGTGGGTGGAGGCGCACTTCGACAGGGAGCTGATCATCGAAGCGTACCGCAGCGCGATAAAAGACAGATCGTCATATTGAAAATAATACAGATAGGAGATAAGAGGATGAGTTTGTATGAAGATATTCTGAGCGGAAAAGAGAAACTGTCGCTGGTCGGACTGGGCTATGTGGGGATGCCGATCGCGGTCGCCTTTGCGAGAAAGATCAAGGTGGTCGGATTTGACCTGAACGCGGAAAAGATCGAACTGTACCGGTCCGGTGTCGATCCCACGAACGAGGTGGGGGACGATGTGATCAGGAATACGACGGTGGCGTTCACCGCGGATCCCTCAAAGCTTAAGGAGGCAAAATTTCACATCGTGGCGGTTCCAACGCCTGTCAACGACGATCGCACGCCGGATCTGACGCCGGTGGAGGGCGCAAGCCGCATCCTCGGGCAGAATCTCACGGAGGGTTCCATCGTCGTGTTTGAGTCGACAGTGTACCCGGGCGTCACGGAGGAGATCTGCGTGCCGATCCTCGAGCGGGAGTCCGGCTTAAAGTGCGGCGTCGGCTTCAAGGTCGGCTACTCGCCGGAGCGCATCAACCCGGGCGACAAGGTGCACCGTCTGGAGACGATCACCAAGATCGTCTCCGGCATGGATGAGGAGACGCTCGACGAGATCGCCCATGTGTACGAGCTTGTGGTCGATGCCGGCGTGTACAGGGCGGAGTCCATCAAGGTTGCAGAGGCGGCAAAGGTCATCGAGAACAGCCAGAGGGACATCAACATCGCATTCATGAATGAGCTCTCGATCATATTCAACAAGATGGGGATCGACACGAAATCCGTTCTGGCGGCGGCGGGCACGAAGTGGAATTTTCTGAATTTCCAGCCGGGGCTTGTCGGCGGGCACTGCATCGGTGTCGATCCGTACTATCTGACCTACAAGGCAGAGCAGCTCGGCTACCACTCCCAGATCATCCTCTCCGGACGGCGCATCAATGACGACATGGGCAAGTATGTCGCGGAGAACCTGGTGAAGAATCTGATCCGCGCTGACATTCCGGTGAAGAGCGCCAAGGTGGCGATACTAGGCTTCACCTTCAAGGAGAACTGCCCGGACACCCGCAACACCAAGATCATCGATATCTACAATGAACTGAAGGAGTACGGGATCACGGCGCAGGTGACGGATGACAATGCGGATGCCGACGAGGCAAGGCGCCTGTACGGGATCAGGTTTACGCCGATGGCTGAGATCAGGGACTGCGACGCAGTGATCCTCGCGGTGGCGCACGAGTCGTACAGGGCACTCGGCATGGCGGATATCGATGCCCTCTACGCGGATCACGGCAAGAAAAAGGTGCTGACGGATCTAAAGGGCATACTCGACAAGAGCGCCTATCTCGATGCCGGATATCTATACTGGCGTCTGTAGTGGCGGATAGAGACGGGAAGGCAGGGATGTATCATTGAGACATTTGCTGATGAAAATAAATGAAGTAGGGATCGCAAACTGTATCCGCGGAAGTATTATCAGAGAAAAGTACAAGAAGCTGCAGAAAGTGTACCATTTTGATCCGTGGCATATCAGTCCGTATGAGCTGCGCAGGTATCTGCAGGCAGTCGCCGAGTACATGAACGGAAAAGCCCCGGCAGTTGTCGTGGATGTCGGCTGTGGTCTCGGCGAGCTGCTGCGCCACACCAAAGCGAAAGTAAAGATCGGGTACGATGTGTGCGAGGACACGCTCGGGGCTGCCAGAGCGCTGAGCAGGGGCGATATCGAGTACCGCCTGGGAAGCTTTGACGAGATGGCGGTCGACCGGCCTGTCGACTATCTGGTCACGCTGGGATTCATGCACGGCAGCAGGGAAGAGGCATGGCGGCCGTGCTATCACGATATAGCGGCGCGCAACGACATCCGGCATTTTATCGTGGACACGGTTCCGGAGGGCTGGGACAACGCCTGCTTTCTGGACTTTGGCAGGATCATGCCGGAGAACTACAGACTGATTGACAAGATGGGACCTTTTCTGTCGGGAAGAATGATAGAGGTATATGAGAAGAAGTGATAAGTTGGGTAGCATGAGGGTTAACAGGGAAAATATCGTCTATATTGCGGCATTTGCGATCTTTGCAGTGTTTTTTGGTGTCCTGTATTTTACGGGGGAGCCGATCTATGTCGGGGACACATACCAGTACGAACATCAGATGATCATGCGGGAGCCGGTCTACTCCCTGCTGATCCAGTTCGTGCGCTTTCTGTCGCCGGAGCATCACTTTCAGATCATCATCGCGCTGCAGAATCTCCTGGCAGTGGCGGCGAACACGGCTGTCATCGTCTTTATGCGCAGGCGGTGCGGGCTCAATGTGCCTTCGACGCTCCTGTTTACGGTGATCCTGCTGATGCCGCACATCATGACGCCGGTGCTGTCCCGCACGCATCTGCTGCTGACGAACGCGCTGATGACGGAGGGGATCTCGTATTCGATATATCCGCTGGCGTTTGTGAGCCTGCTGGATATGATGTGGGGGGGAGCTCCCGTCGGCAGAAAGAGTTTTCGGACGCTTTTGATCTTCCTGCTGATGACACTGATCCGCGGACAGATGATGGTGCTGTTTGTCGTGTGGTTCCTGGTGGCATATCTACTGACGGTGAAAAATGCTGTCCGTGTGACGGAGAAGACGCAGGGCAGGATGGACACGTTCCGGTTTACGGAAAATATCAGCAAACAGGGGCTGATCGCGATCATTGCCGCCTTCATCATCGCGTTTGCGGCGCGCAGCGTCGTGATCCATGTGTACAATTACCTGGAACAGGGACTGTTTGTGGACACGATATCGGGCAAGGCGATGTCCTTTGCAAACGTGCTGTACGTGGCGGACAGGGAGGACGGCGAGGTGATCGCGGACGAGGCGCTCAGGGAGCTCTTTTACGAGATGTATGATGCGGCGGACGTGAACGACATGAACTACACGGACGCGCCGTCCGGCATACTGGCGCGGGCAAAGTACCATGAGGACTGTCACGACGAGCTGAACTTCACCTATTTCGGGGAGACGGCAAAATCGTACGTCACAAGGACGCAGGGGATCGACACGGATCGTTTCCAGGAACTCATGATCGAGGTCGACGAGATCGCGGCGGAACTCACCGGGCTGCTGATGCCGCAGGTCATCGGCAGGTATGCGGTGAACTATCTGTACGTGATCGCGCTGGGCTTTATCCGGTCAGTGGCTGTCGAACATGCGGTGCTCGCGTGGTACACCCTGTTCATATACGCGGCGGCGGTCGTGCTGACCGCTGTGCTCTGGATCAAAAATCCCAGGAGCAAGGCAGCGCCCTTCATGGCGGTCGCGCTGGTCACGATCGTGGGAAATGTCTGTGCGACGGCGCTGATGATACAGTGTATATCCAGGTATATGATATACAACTTTCCGCTGTTCTATATGGCGGGATTTCTGGAACTGAAAGAATTGGTGAAAATAGATCGGGAAAGGCATGGTTGACGACATGGGATATAAAGAGATAACATTTGATCGGGACAGTGTGTTCCTCGTGACAGGCGGCGCCGGATTTATCGGTTCGAACCTGTGCGAGGCGCTGACGGACATGGGATATCGGGTGCGGTGTCTTGATGATCTCTCCACAGGCAGGGAAGAGAATGTGAAGATGTTCATGGACAGGGAGAACTACACCTTTATCAAGGGCGACATCAAGGATCTGGACACCTGCATGAGGGCGTGTGACGGCGTGGATTTCGTTCTGAACCAGGCGGCGTGGGGATCCGTACCGAGAAGTATCGAGATGCCGCTGTTTTACGAGCAGAACAACATCATGGGGACGCTCAACATGATGGAGGCGGCAAGGCAGAGCGGCGTGAAAAAATTTGTGTACGCGTCGAGCTCATCCGTCTACGGCGACCACCCGGTGCTTCCGAAGAAGGAGGGACAGGAGGGGGAGCTGCTGTCGCCCTATGCCCTGACGAAGCGGACGAATGAGGAGTACGGAAAACTCTACAAGAAGCTGTACGGTCTGGACACCTACGGGATGCGCTACTTCAATGTATTCGGGCGCAGACAGGATCCAAACGGCGCCTACGCTGCGGTGATCCCGAAGTTCATCAGGCAGCTGCTGGACGGTGAGACACCGACGATCAACGGGGACGGAAGGCAGTCGAGGGATTTCACGTACATCGACAATGTGATCGAGGCGAACTTGAAGGCGTGCAAGGCGTCCGGCGACGCGGCGGGACAGGCATTCAACATCGCCTACGGCGGCCGGGAGTATCTGGTCGATATCTATCGTGATCTCTGCAGGGCGCTCGGCAAGGAGGTCGAGCCGCATTTCGGACCGGACCGCGCCGGCGATATCAAGCACTCCAACGCGGACATCTCGAAGGCGCGGGCGCTTCTCGGCTACGATCCCGAGTACGATTTCGAGCGGGGGATCGCGCTGGCGATCGACTGGTACAGAGAGAACCTATGAGCACGAAGATCAGCATCAGGATGGACGATATCACGCCCGACATGGACTGGACGAAGTTCATGCGGTTCAAGGCACTCTGCGACAAGTACCGGATCAGACCGCTGGTCGGGGTCGTCCCGGACAACCAGGATCCAAACCTTCATCTGGGAAAACCGTCGGATGCGCCCGCCGGGGACTTCTGGGGGTATATGCGCGAGCTCGAAAAGGAGGGCTGGTGCATCGCGCAGCACGGCGTGACGCACATCTACACGACAAAAAAGATGGGGTGCTTTCCGCTGAACCGTCTCTCGGAGTTTGCGGGCACAGGGTACGAGCGGCAGTACAGGGCGCTGGAGCGCGGGAAAGAGATCCTGTCCGCGCACGGTATCAGCACGGATATCTTTATGGCGCCTGCGCACTCCTTTGACCGCGACACGATAAAGGCACTGAAAAAACTGGGATTTCGCAGGCTGACGGACGGCTTTGGCGACCGCCCATACACCAGGTGGGGCATGACGTTCTATCCGATCTCCTACAGGCAGGGCAGTGTCCTGAAAAGCGAGAGCGGAAGCGGATATACGACGTTTGTCGTCCACGCGAACATGATGGGGGACAGGGAGTTTGAGCGGTATGAGCAGATCTTTGCCGACTGTCAGGACAGGCTGGTTTCCTATTCGGAGCTGCTGCGGCTTCCTCCTGTGAAGCGCGGCGTGCTCGGGGATCTCAGGGAGTATGTGATGGCGTTTGTGAAGTTTTCGTTGGTTTATGTTAAGGGCAGGATGCACGGAGGGGCGGCATGACAGATCCATTGAGAGTACTGAATGTGCTCGGAACGACAAATCTCGGCGGCGCGGAGAGCAGGGTGATGGAGCTCTACCGGGCGCTGGACAGGGACAAGGTACAGTTTGACTTCCTTGTCCACACGCTGAAAGAAGGGCAGTACAGCGCGGAGATACGCAGGATGGGCGGCAGGATCTACAATGTGCCGCGGTTTAAGGTATTCAATCTCTTTGCCTACAAAAAGGCGCTGCGGGCGTTTTTTGGTGCGCATCATGAGTTTGCGGCGGTGCACGGGCACATGACGAGCACTGCCGCGATCTACCTGCCGATCGCCAAAAAGGCGGGGATCCCCGTGACGATCGCCCACGCCAGGAGCGCCGGGGTGGACCGGGGTGTCAAAGGGCTGGTGACAAGAGTGATCCGCTGGCCGTTAAAGTACAGGGCGGACTACTGCTTTGCCTGCTCTGCGGAGGCTGCGGAGGCGGTCTACGGCACAAGGTGGATCCGGAAGGGAAAGGTGTGGACGATACCAAACGCGATCGACACGCGGCGGTTTGGCTATGATCCCGCGGTGCGGCGGCAGGTGCGCAGCGAGCTCGGGCTTGACGGCAAGTTCGTGGTCGGCCATGTGGGACGATTTGGATTCATGAAAAACCACAGCTTTCTGATCGACGTCTTTGCAGAGCTGTGCAGGCTGCGCGATGACGCGGCGCTGGTGCTGATCGGAAAGGGCGAGCTCGAGGAGCAGATCAGGGCGAAAGTGCGCGCGCAGAATCTTTCCGATAAAGTCCGTTTCATCGGAAATCGCTTTGATGTGGAGCGGTACTATCAGGCGTTTGACTGTTTCGTCTTTCCGTCGACCTTTGAGGGACTGCCGGGGAGCGTCGCGGAGGCGCAGGCGTCGGGGCTTCGCTGTCTCGTCTCCGACCAGGTGACAAGGGAGGCGGCGCTGACGGAGCTTGTGACGTACAAGGGCATCGGGGAGCCGGCTGCGGACTGGGCAGCCGAGATCATGCGCGGCGCACAGCGTGCACCGGAGCGCAGGGACATGCGGGAGGCGATCGCTGCCAAAGGGTTTGACGTGCGCCTGCAGGCTGCAAAGATGGAGGCATTTTATGCCGGCGGGGTAAAGCCTCCCGGCGCGATAACGAGAGCTTGTGTGAAAAAAGGAGAGTAGGCAGTTTGGGAATCAAGAAGGATCTTAGCGTCAGCGGGGACAAAAAGCGCATCATGCTCATCACCCCCATGCTGCACCAGGGGGGATTTGAGCGGATCTGTGTGCTCACGGCAAGGCTTCTGGCAGACTTGTATGATGTGTATCTGGTCGTGTTTACCATGGAGGACGCATTCTACGATGTCTCGGGGATCCGCCTGATCGATCTGCATCTGGGGGCAGTGCAGGGGAAGCTTGGGAAAGCGGTCAATCTGCTGCGGCGGGCGCGGGAGCTGTCAAGGCTGCAGCGAGAGCTGGACATTGACGTCGTGTACAGCTTCGGACAGACGGCAAACATGGCAAACGCGCTCAGCTCCCACGGATCTGGAAGAAGGCACAGGAGGATCAACAAGATCGCGGCGTGCCATTCATTCGGAGAGATCGGCGTCAGAAACTATATGGATCTGATCCTGCGGAGGACGAACCATGTGATCTGCTGCTCAAAGGCGATGGCGGAGGAAGTGAGGGAGCGCTATCACACACAACATGTCGATGCGGTGTGGAATCCGTGTGACCTTGCGGACATCCGCCGCAAGATGACCGGGGAGCGCCCGGCAGCGTTCGGGGAGATCTTCTCCGGAGAGGAGCGTGTGATCGTGTCCATGGGCAGGGAGGATGACGTGAAGGGATTCTGGCATCTGATCAGGGCGTTTGGGCGGGTGCAGGAGCAGCTGCCCGGCACGAGGCTTGTGATCATCGGCGAGGGGAGCTTTGACGAGTACAGGGAGCTTGCGGACAAGATAGGGATCCTGCCGCAGGTCATTTTCGCCGGAACGCAGAGGAACCCGTTCCCGCTGCTGGCGGCGGGCAGCGTGTACGCGCTGACGTCCATCAGCGAGGGGCTGCCCAACGCGCTCGTGGAGGCGCTGGCGGCGGGGCTTGTGATCGTGTCCGCAAACTGCAGGTCGGGTCCCGCGGAGATCCTGCACGGCGACTGGCAGCAGGCGCAGAGCGGCAGCGGCGTCCAGTATGCGGACTACGGGGTCCTGACACCTGCGCTGTCCCCCCGGAAGGATCTGCAGGTTCGGATGGCGGACGGAAAGATCTGTCTGGAGGAAGCTGAGGAAGCGCTTGCGGGCGCTATCATAACACTTTTGCAGGATCGGGAGCTTTATCGCAGGTACAGTGAGAGGGCGCAGGAGCGCGCCATGGATTTCTCGGCAGAGAAGTACAAAGAGGCAGTGATCCGCCTGATCGAGGCGTGAGGGGAGGCGGCAGAAAATGTGCGGGATATGCGGGTACGTATCAAGGAGATCGCTCACGAAGGAGCAGCTTCGAAAAATGAACGATACGATGTATCACAGGGGACCGGACGACAGCGGGGAGGAGATCTGTGCCATAAGAGACGGGTACGAGTTGGGTCTTGCGCAGCGCAGACTGTCCATACAGGATCTGTCACCGATGGGGCATCAGCCCATGCACTCCCCGGACGGCAGGGTATCGGTTGTGTTCAACGGCGAGATCTACAATTTCCGGGAGCTGAGAGCGGATCTGGCGCCATATCCGTTCCGCTCCTCCTGCGACACGGAGGTCATCATCGCGGCGTATCTAAAGTGGGGGATCCGATGTGTCGACAGACTGCACGGCATGTTTGCGGTCGCGCTGTACGATGCGGACAGCGGCGATCTATGGCTGATCCGGGATCGGATCGGGAAGAAACCGCTCTATTATTGGTACGAGGGCGGGAATCTGGTCTTTGCCTCCGAACTCAAACCGATCATGGCGTACCCGGGATTTCCCAGGCGGATCAACCAGGGTATCCTCGGCAGGTATCTCTACCAGCAGTATGTGAAAGCGCCGGAGAGCATTTTTGAGCATGTTTACCAGCTCGAACCGGGAAGCGTGCTGAAATTTGCAAAGGGACAGATCCAGACGCACAAGTACTGGGAGATCAGCGAGGTCTACCACAGGAAGAAGGGAACGGGGCCTGCGGAGTACGGCGAGGCGCGCGCGCAGCTGAAAAGTCTTCTGGAGAGCGCAGTCCGGCAGCGGATGATCGCGGATGTGCCGCTCGGGACTTTTCTGAGCGGCGGGTATGATTCCTCGCTCGTCACAGCAGTCGCACAGTCCTGCGCGTCGGAGCCCGTCAGGACGTTCTCCATCGGTTTCCACGACGAGAAGTACGATGAGGCGGGGTATGCAGGGCAGGTCGCGGCGCATCTGGGAACCGCCCATACGGAGCTCTATATCGATGAGCGCGACATGTTCCGTCTTGTGGACAGCATACCCAGGTATTTTGACGAGCCTTTCGCGGACAGCTCGCAGATCCCGACGATGCTCGTGTCGGAGCTTGCGGGGAAGGATGTGACGGTTGCGCTCTCGGGCGACGGCGGCGATGAGTTCTTCTGCGGGTACAATATCTACGGGAAGATCGCGCAGGCGCAGAAGCTCGACTGGCTCGGCGCGATCGCGCATGCGGCGGGCAGGATCGGCGGGCTGGAGCGGCACTATCCGTTCAAAGTGCGCGCGATATCGCAGAACAGGTACAGGGAGACAAAGACGCAGATGCTGTCGGACAATTACCTGCGCGCGGCGCAGGGCATGACAGGGGGCAGGGGACTTCCGTGCTTTTATGACCACATGGAATCCGCGTATCGGGAGCGCAGCTGGCAGGAGCGCAGGATGCTGCTGGACATGGACACGTATCTGCCGGGGGACATCCTGTGCAAGGTCGACAGGGCTGCCATGAAGTATGCGCTCGAGACAAGGTGCCCGATCCTGGACACGCAGGTCATGGAGTTTGCGTTCAGCATCCCGCATGCGTTCAAGTACCAGGCAGGAAATAAAAAGCGCATCTTAAAGGATATCGCGTATGAGTATATCCCCAGGGAACTTCTGGAACGTCCCAAGAAAGGGTTTGGCGTACCGCTGGACCGCTGGCTGAGAGGGGCGCTGCGGGAAAGGCTGATCGATATGACGCAGGCATCGTTCCTGCGCAGGCAGGGGCTTTTTGAGGCGGAATACACGGAGTCGTTTGTCAGACAGTATCTGGAGAGAGGAGACGCTGGTTCCGGGACGGGCGCCAATTATTCGAGGATGATATGGGCGCTGTTCGTGTTCCAGTGCTGGTATCAGGTGTATGGGTAAAATACTATTTCATGTGAACAGTATGGGAAAAGGCGGGGCGGAGCATGTGATCAGCATCCTTTCGCGCTGCTTTGCACAGGATGGCTATGACGTCGTCGTCACGACGCTGTGGCAGGCCGACAGCGAATACGTGCTTGACGGGCGCGTGCGGCGCGTGAATGTCGGGCTCACACAGAGCGAGGAGACCAGAGGACGGCTTGCGAAGGCTGCGATCAGGGCATTCCGGTACAGGCAGTGCATCGCGAGGGAAAAGCCGGATATCGTGATCTCCTTCTGCTCGAAGGCGAATTTCAGGAGCGCGTACAGCATGACAGGGATGCGGATACCGCTTCTGGTCTCCGTGCGGAATGATCCGCAAAAGGATTACGCGCCGTATCCGGCAAAGTGCAGGTACATGTCCAGAAAAGCCGCCGGATGTGTCTTTCAGACGCCGGATGCACAGCGTTTTTTTGACGAGCGGCTGCAGAGAAAGTCCAGGGTGATATGGAACCCGCTCGAGGAAAAGTATTTCGTGCAGGCGGCGCGCGGCGCGCGGCGGGACAGCACGATCGTCACAGTGGGGAGGATCACGGAGCAGAAAAACCAGCTGCTCCTGCTAAAGGCATTTCTGCGGATCAGCAGTGATTTTCCGCAGTACAGGCTCCTGATCTACGGTGAGGACAGCGGCGACGGGACGAAGGAGCGGCTGGAAGCATTCTGCGCCGGCAATCATCTGGAAGGGCGCGTTGTCTTTATGGGAACAAGCAGTGCGCTGGAGAAGGACATCGCCAATGCGGGCGTATTTGTCCTCCCGTCCGACTATGAAGGGATGCCGAATGCGCTCATCGAGGCGATGGCGCTCGGGATCCCGTGCATCGCGACGGACTGTCCGTGCGGCGGGCCTGCAATGCTGATGAAACAGTTTGGCGGTATACTTGTCCCGCCCGGGAAGGAGGCGGAGCTTGCGGATGCCATGAGAAGGGTGCTGTCGGATCCGCCGTCTGCAGATGAGATGGGAGATCAGGCAAGGAGCGTCCGAAAATGGGTTCATCCGCAGCATATCTACGATCAGTGGAAGGCTTATGTGGAGTCCCTGATCGGCGGCGAGGTAGGAAATCAGTTATGAAGAGAATCGTTTTATTTATCAGCTCTCTCCAGAAGGGGGGATCTGAGCGGGTCATGGTGAATCTGGCAGAGTACTTTCACAGGAGGCGGTACGATGTGATCCTGGTGACGCAGTACAGGCTCGAGGAGGAATATCCGATCTCGCCGGAGATCCGGCGCGTCTGTTCGGAGCCGGACGAGTCCGCGCTGCAGGGGGGCAGGATCCGAAACTTCTGTGTCCGCTTCGGGGCGCTACGCGAGATCTGGAACGCCTACAAGCCGGATGTGATCCTGTCCTTTCTCGGGAAAAACAATCTGATGGCGGTGGCGACGGCGGCATTCCTGCCGTCAAAGGTGGCAGTCTCCGTGCGGGGCGAGCCGACTATGGAGTACGAGGGACGGCTGATGCAGATGATCGCGAGATTTGTCTTTCGGTTTGCGGACGGGGTGGTGCTGCAGACTGAGGGCGCGCGTGCCTTTTTTCCAAAGGCAGTTCAGAAAAAGAGCGTGATTCTGTCCAATCCCCTGAACGAACAGTTCTTGAATAAGAGGATATGCGAGGAGCGGGAGGATCTGATCGTCGCGGCGGGCAGACTTGACGAGAACAAAAATCATGCGATGCTGATCCACGCGTTTGCAAAGATCGCGGAGGAGTACCCTGCGGTAAAGCTTGTGATCTACGGGGAAGGGGCACTTAGGACTGCGCTGGAGACCCTCGTCGAGGAGAAGGGGCTTGGCGGCAGGATATCGCTTCCAGGGAATGTGTCTGATGTTGCAGATCACATCTGCAAGGCGAGGATCTTCACGCTGACCTCCAACACGGAGGGGATGCCAAACTCCATCATGGAGGCGATGGCGCTCGGGATCCCTGTGATCGCGACGGACTGTCCCTGCGGGGGGCCATCAGCCCTGATCGAGGACGGTGTAAACGGGCTGCTCGTGCCGGTCGGGGATGCCTTCGCGCTCGCCGATGCCTTCCGAAGGATATTTGAGGACAGGGAGTTTGAGCTGAGACTCAGGGAGAATGCCCGCGGGATCACGGAAAAGCTGTCGCCAGACAGGGTTGACGGGGAGTGGGAAGCGTACTTGAACACATTATAGGAAGAGATCGTCATATGGTAATGATCAAAAAGTGATCATCCCGGTGGGTAACGTGCCGTGTGCCCGGGGTGGTTGCTTTTTTTATGTGCACGCGTTCCTTCCAATGCATGTTTCTAAATAAAATATTAAATGAATAAAATGACCGTAAGTCATTATTGAAAAAGCGATGGCAAAGGACTATAATATACAGAAGATCAAGAAATACTTTTGCTGTGAAAAGGAGAGGACATATTATGGACAAACAACCAAAGAAAGGCGGTGAGGATGGCGGATTTATGGTCAGGGCCGCCACCTTTATCGTTGACAGACGCAATCTGTTTTTTCTGCTGTTTGGCATCGCGCTGATCTTTTCCGTGGTGTCCATGAACTGGGTATCGGTAGAAAACGCGCTTTCGGCGTATCTGCCGGAAACCACGGAGACAAGCCAGGGGTTAGACCGCATGGAGGAGCAGTTTATCACCTACGGCACAGCCAAAGTCATGGTGACAAACATTCCCTATGACGAGGCTGACAGGATCTATGAGGCGCTCCTGGAGCTTGACAGCATCATCATGCTCGATTTTGACAACTCAAAGAGCCACTACAACAATTTCTCGGCGCTGTACGGCATCACGTTCGGGTACGAGGAGACGGACGACAGGGCGCTTGCGGCGCTCGACGAAGTCAGGGCAATGCTCGACGGGTACGATATCTATGTGTCGACCGCGATGGGAGATGCGTCGGCAGAACAGCTGGCGAAGGAGATGTCCGTGATCAGCGTGCTCGTCGCGATCGTGGTGGTGTCCGTACTGCTGCTCACCTCGCAGACGTGGGCGGAGGTGCCGGTACTGCTTCTGACCTTCTGCTCGGCGGCACTGATCACCAAGGGAACGAATTTCATGATGGGGAAGATCTCCTTCGTGTCGGACTCGGTCACGATCGTGCTGCAGCTTGCACTGTCTGTCGACTATGCGGTCATCTTCTGCAACCGGTATAAGGAGGAGCATCAGTCACTCGGGATCCGCGAGGCGGATATCGTGGCGCTCAGCAAGGCGATCCCGGAGATCTTTTCCAGTTCCCTGACGACGATGGGCGGACTGATCGCGATGATGTTCATGCAGTTTGGCATCGGCAGCGACATGGCGCTGTGCCTGATCCGGGCGATCCTGCTGAGCCTGCTGGCGGTGTTCCTGCTGATGCCGGGACTGATCATGCTCTTTGGCAAGGCGATGGATAAGACGAAGCACAGGAGCTTTATCCCGGATATCCCGTTTGTCGGAAAGTTTGCCTACAGGACGCGCTACATCGTACCGCCGCTCTTCCTCGTCGTTTTGGTCGGGGCGTATATCACGCAGTCAAACTGCCCGTATGTATATGGTTATACACAGCTTGAGACGCCGGTGCAGAGCGATGCCATGGTCGTGGAGGAGATGATCGAGGAGAGCTTCGGCGCGGAGAATTTCGTGGCGCTCATCGTTCCGGCAGGGAACTATGAGAAGGAGAGCAGGCTTTTGAAGGAGCTGGATGCCAGACCGGAGGTCGACCACTCGCAGGGGCTTGCAAACACGGAGGCGATGGACGGCTACATGCTGACGGACAAGCTGACAGCGCGGGATTTCTCGGAGCTTTTGGAGGTCGACTACGAGATCGCGGAGCTGCTCTACACGGCGTATGCGGTGAACGACGAGAACTATGCGAAGATCATCAACGGCTTCTCAAATTACAGTGTGCCGCTGATCGACATGTTCATGTTCCTCTACGACGAGGTGGACGAGGGCTATGTGACGCTCGACGATGATCTGATGGAGACGCTGGAGGATGCGCACACCAAGATGCAGATCGCACTCGACCAGCTGCAGGGTGAGTCGTACAGCCGTATGCTGGTCTACCTGACGCTGCCGGAGGAGGGGGAGGAGACGTTTGCCTTCCTCGACGAGATGCACGAGATCGCGGGAAAGTATTATGACCAGGCACAGGTGCTGATTCCCGGGGAGTCGACCAGCCAGTATGACCTGTACAAGACGTTCCAGAGAGATAACACGGTCGTCAATGTCGTCTCCATTCTTGCGGTGCTGGTCGTACTGCTGTTCACTTTTATGTCGGCAGGCATGCCGGTACTCCTGATCGCGGTGATCCAGGGGGTGATCTGGGTGAATTTCTCCTTCCCGTCCGTGGAGCAGAAGAATGTATTTTTCCTGAGTGCCATGATCGTATCGTCTATTCAGATGGGGGCAAATATCGATTACGCGATCGTCATCTCGGGGCGCTTTCTGGAGATCAAGGACAAAATGCCCAAGAAGGATGCGATCATAGAGACGATGAACTTCGCGTTCCCGACGATCGTCACATCGGGCACGATGCTCGCGCTCGCGGGCATCTTTATCGGGCGGATGTCCTCTGACGGTGCGGTGTGCGGTATCGGGCAGTGCCTCGGCAGAGGTACGATCCTGTCGATCTTCACGGTTATGTTCGTGCTGCCGCAGATCCTTTTGCTGGGTGAGAAGGTGATCGACAGGACTTCGTTTGCGGTGTCGATCCCGCTGAAACTGGAGCGCGTCAGCGGTCTGATGCGCGTCGACGGTCTGGTGCAGGGACAGATCAACGGCACGATCGTCGGTGAGGTACACGGCCTGGTGCGCGGTGATGCAAGCCTGTTTGTGAATATGGGCAGGATCGAGCAGCGAAAGGACGATGGCGGCGATCTGCAGGAGCTGATGAAGGAGGAAGGTGAAGGGAATGCATAAAATACATAGAAGTTGCCTGGCGGTGACACTGGCGGTGGCGATGGTGTTGGGCATGACGCCGGCGCAGGGCGTCCGCGCGGCGGAGGAGACAAAAAAGACCAAAATAACCTCGGCAGAGACCAGGGACGCCGACGGGGAGACAAAGTACGAGCGCATCGATATCGGCACGGCGGAGGAATTTGCCGACTTTGCGTCAAAGTGCTATCTCGACGAGTGGTCCGAGAACAAATATGTCAGTCTCACGGCGGATATCGATCTGACAGGGACACAGCTCTGTGTCATCCCGGTGTTCAACGGGATCTTTGACGGTGTGGGGCACACGATCTCGGGTTTTGACTATCTGGGTGACGGCTATGTGGTCGGTCTGTTCCGCTATGTGGAGCGTGACGGCATGATCCAGAACCTGACATTGAAAGGAGATATCGAATCGGCAAACCAGAGGGAGTGTATCGGCAGCATCTGCGGTGTGAACTATGGCACGATCAAAAACTGTACGTTTCAGGGCACGGTGAGCGGGCGCGACACGGTTGGCGGCATAGCGGGTGTGAACGGCGGCACGGGTATCATAACCGGGTGCACCGCGAAGGGAAGGATCACCGGGTACTACTCGACAGGCGGGATCGCGGGGATCAACCATGGTGTGCTGAACTACTGCTCAAACCGCGCGGGGATCAATGACGACAGCGCGTGGGTCGAGGAAGATGACGAGATGGGAACAGGCATGGGAATCCTCGAAAGCCTTACCGAGAACGACGACAACAAGTTGTACAGCGGCGTAGACACGGGCGGGATCGCGGGATTTTCAGACGGCATGATCGTGCGGTGCACGAATTCGGGGACGGTCGGCTATGAGCACACCGGCTACAATATCGGCGGGATCGCGGGGCGCCAGTCGGGGGTGGTGTCACACAGCACGAACAACGGCACCGTGTACGGCCGCAAGGATATCGGCGGCATCGTGGGGCAGATGGAGCCGTATATTGAGATCCGCGAGGCGGAGTCCATCAGGAAGGCAGTCAATAAGCTGCACGACCTGATCGATAAGACCATAGATGACATGCAGGCGACCAAGGACACCGTGAAGCGGGATTTCGACACACTGACCGTATACAGTGACAGCGCGGTGGACGCAGCGGATGTGCTCGCCGAGCAGCTCGGCGATTTCGTGGATGATAATCTGGACCAGGTGCAGGCGGTCACGGACCGTCTTGACCGTGTGATGGCGATGACGCCGGAGGTGCTCAACGACTTTGAGGCGGCGGAGAATAGTTTCACTGACGCTGTGCAGGCTCTGAAAAATATTTCAGGCGATCTGGGGAAGATGACTGATATCAGCGATGCGCCGTACGATATATCAAGTCGGAAGAGGATCACACTTCTCCACACCGTTGGCGGCTACGTGATCTCCAGCTCCTACAATCCGGATGCGGGGGAGGAGGTTGAGATCACTGCCAGAACGGACGGTTCGAGCGGGGAGTACCGGCTGGCCAGGATCGAGGTTGTGAAGGTCACAAACGGTGAAACGATAGCAACATCCACATCAGATACGTGCGTTTTTACCATGCCGGCGGAAAATGTGCGGGTCGAAGCGTATTTTGAGCCGGACGCGGGGATCCTGGTCCAGCGTAAGGCAGCAGTGATAGACGATGCCGACACGGAGCAGGAGTCCCCGGAGACAGAGACGGAGACGGAGACAGAAACGGAGACGGAAACGGGAAGCGATGCGGAGACGGAAACGGGAAGCGATGCGGAGACAGAGACAGGAAGCGATGCGGAGACGGAGAAGGGAAGCGATGCGGAGACGGAGGGCAGCACGGAGTCGGACAGCGCGGCGGATAACAGCAGTGCGGAAAGTGACCGAACCGAGGATGACCGCGTTGAAAATAATAGCGATGGCAACAGTGGTACTGGATATGATAGTACAACGTCGTCGGATATAGCGATGCCCTACGGCGCCGGCGCTGCTTTCCTGAGCGGTGCGATCGGTGATGAAAGCGAGGACGACAGTGCGGATAACGGCGGCAATGGCTCGGCAGACAACAAGGGAGGCACTATAAATAACAGCAGTGATGATACGGCGGACAACAAGGATAACGACAGAGACGACACTGCGGACAATAAAAATAACAACAGCAATAATATGACAGACAACAAGGATAACAACAGCAATAATACGACAGACAACAAGGATAACAACAGCAATAATACGACAGACAATAAGGATAACAACACAAATGATGAGGACGACGATAAGGATAACAGCAGTGATGGAACTGACAGCGGCAAGGATTCGGACAAGGATAACAGCAGTGATGCCACGCCGGACAGGGATCGAAGACCGGCGGCGCGGGCGGCCGCCACGGTCAAACTGACGTCCAACCTGTCGGGAAACGCAGGCTGTACGCCGAACAGGGCACAGGACAGAGCCGTCGTCGCGGTGGAGCCATCAGGCGGTTACACCGTGGAGTACGTGACAGTGGACGGGACGAGGATCGCCCCGGACAGCGGGAATTCGTACTCCTTCCCGGTCGAGGGCGGTGAGACGTACGAGGTATACGTTCATTTCAGAAAAGTGACGACAAGATCGGGGACGGTAGAAAACGCGAAGTCGGAGATCGAGTATGCGATCCGCGAAGCGCAGGATGCGGCAAACAGGATCAGGGACGGCATAGAGGCAAATGATGAGATCGATATCTCAGAACTGCAGAAGATGTTGTCCGCGACCACCACGGTCATGGAGAATACGGAGATCCTCGCAGACATCTACGGCGAGCAGGTGGCGGAGGCGCTCAGGGCGGTGAACCGGGATCTTGGCAGCACATCGGATCACTTAAAGAGTGCGCTGGACTCTGTGAAGGCGGCGACGAGGCACACGAGAGATATCGTCGACTATGTGAACGCACAGCCCGACATCCGCTTTGCGAAGCTTGGCGCGGAGTACGACTACAACAGGACAAATCTCCACAACCAGCTCCAGGGGATCAGCGACAGCTTAAAGATTCTCAGCGACAACGCGTCGAACTATTCGGATGTGGTCAACGCGGATCTAAAGGCGGTGAACGACCAGATCAATGTCATATTCAACCTGCTCGCGGACAGGCTGTCGGATGTGAAGAAATTGGGGCTTGAGGAGTTTTACGAGGACGTCTCCGACGAGGATATCGACTCGATCACCACAGGAAGGACAGAGTCCTGCAGCAACAGGGGGATCGTGAAGGGCGACATCAATGTGGGCGGTATCGCAGGATCCATGTCGATCGACGACGAGGATCCGGAGGACAGCGCGGCGGGCGCGGTCGAGTACGAGCTGGGCAGGCGTTTCATAACGAAGTGTCTGGTGACAGGCAGTGTCAATGACGGCTATGTCACCGCCAAGAAAAACGGTGCGGGCGGCATCTGCGGGTACATGAACCACGGCATCATCGTCGACTCGGAGAGCTACGGCAGCGTGGAGAGCACAGAGGGAGACTACGTGGGCGGTATCTGCGGGGAGTCCCTCACAATCATCAAGCGGTGCTATGCACTGTGCTCTGTCACGGGAAATAAAAATGTAGGCGGCATCGCCGGTTTTGCGGACACCTTAAAGAACTGCTATTCCATGGCGGAGATACAGGCGGAAAACGGCAGGGCAGGTGCGATCGCGGGGCAGGTGTCGGGATATGACATCGCCGATGCCGGTGCCGAGGACGGATCCGGGGAGAACGCGGCAAAGGTTGTCGGGAACTATTATGTGGGCGAGAACGTCCACGGGATCAACAATATCAGCTATGTCGGCGTGGCGGAGCCGATCGCCTACGAGGAACTGCTGGCGGTGGAACAGCTTCCGGCACAATTTGAGCACCTGAAAGTCATATACAGGATAGACGATACCTATCTGGGTTCGGAGGAGGTGGCGTACGGCGCAAAGCTGGATCGGCTGAATTATCCGCAGATCCCGGCGAAGGAGGGATGCTATGGCGTGTGGCCTGACGTGTCGGATCGGAAGATGGGAGGAATCTTTGTCGTCGAGGGCGAGTACAAGGACAACGTGACAGTCGTGCAGAGCGGCGGAGCGCCGGAGGCTGCAGACGAAGGGCAGTGGAACAGGGCATACGCACTGATCGAGGATATCTTTACCGAGGACACGGTGCTC
>CAJUES010000008.1 GCA_910585765.1 uncultured Lachnospiraceae bacterium
ACTGCTCACTCTATTCTCCCCAGCTCTGCTGGGGGCTTAATGGACGTTCAGTTAAACAGATTATTGGCTAGAAAAACGTCCTCATACTTCGTACTGCTGGCAATGTTTTCTTTCTTTTCATATGTTACAAATATGGGACAGGTTCCATTTTTTATCTTATATCCATACACTGTAGCGCTATCATCCCGCTCCCAATTCAAAATGCGGCACACGTCTTTTCTGGAATACTTTTGATATAAACACAACCCCATTTCATCCTGATTGACAGAATAAATATCCTGATACCTGCGAAGCCCCAATTGAATCAAGTCACTAAACTGCTGATAGAACGGCAGCTGACTGACACCTTGATTATACGAATGCAGTCTTGAAAATGTGCGGCCAGAATGATACTCTACAATGTTAATATCTGCATATTTCTTCTTTTCACTCTGTGTGTTCATAAATCTGCCGCTAAGTACATTTAATGATGACCGATAGGATTCCTCCGAAAATTCTGTGTGATACTCATTGCTCAACACACCCTCTATTTCGTTTTTGTGAAGCTCACCATATTTCAAAAATTGCTGTAACATCAACAACTCATATACTCTTTTTCCGCTCGCTGCATTCTGCGAGACAAACTCTAGCAGAACAGTTTCATTTTCGCTCAGCTGTATTTGATAATCTTTATCTGCCATTTTCAAAAATGAGTGATATGTCCCAGAATAGTTTATGAATAACAGCGGATCGATCTCTCCATATTCATAGAAATCAATGATAGAAGGGATTTTTCCGAGCTTATCCCTCAGCAAATAATATTTCTCTATCAGCATTTTTCTCGGTGTCGATAATCTGTCAATCGCCGCGTAAATCTTGCTCTTGCTGATCTCATCAAAATGAATGGTAGAACTTCCCGGAAGAACCCGGCTTCCTTCCATGACATATCTTCTGATTGTGTCCTTGTTATAACTTCTGTCACCAGACAGCGCAATCGGAATCATAAAATTATTTTTGTAGTTTCCTATGAAATCCAGAACTACCACATACTCTTTTGTATCAGCCTTGCGAAGACCACGCCCCAACTGCTGAATAAATACAATGGGGGATTGTGTCGGTCGAAGCATAATCACTTGATTAATTTCCACAACGTCAACACCTTCTGAAAAAATGTCTACAGATATGATATAGTCCAGTGCTTCCTCGCAATCATCTCCCGCAAGACGCTCAATCGCCTCAGCTCTCTCTTCCTCAGCATTCTCTCCACTGAGGACAATCGTCCGCCAGCCTCTTTGGTTAAACTTTATTGACAGTTCCTTTGCCTCATCTATACGGCTGCAAAAAATCAATCCCTTTACACGATCACCGCTAAAACCATAATACTCCGCCTGATTCATCACATAACTCACACGTTCATCAGACGTCAAATGTCGGAAATTCGCAAGCTGTTCTTCTTTGGAACTTCCTGTATCAGATATCATCTGCAAATCGGTTATTCCGAAATAGTGAAAGGGACAGAGCAAATCCTCTTCCATCGCCTGCTGCAATCGTATCTCGTAGGCAATGTTGTGATCAAAAATTTCGTAGATATTTCTTCCTTCTATGTTGTCATCCCTCTTGTCGGGTGTCGCAGTCATACCAAGCCAGAAATCTGGTTCGAAATAATCCATGATTTTTTTGTAGCTGTTAGCGGAACTATGATGCGCTTCATCTATGATAATTGCATCAAAATGGTTCTTGTCAAATCGCTCAAGATTCTCTGCCTTACTCATCGTCTGCATTGTCGCAAATATGAAATCTCTGTCATATTGCTCATACTTTCCCGTTACCAGTCCCATAGACGACGTTTGATTGAAGACCTTTTGAAAGGACAACAAAGCCTGTTTTGCTATCTGATTTCTATGTACCAAAAACAACACTTTTCGAAAACCCAACTCGCGCATAGCAAACGCTGACGCATAGGTCTTTCCTGTTCCTGTAGCACTGATCAAAAGCGCTTTGTCCACATTCCTAGTCCTCAGCTTTTTCACGTTGTCAATGAATGCCACTTGCATTTTGTTGGGTTTTAGCTTATATGCTTCCAGCGGAACTACTTGCTGTACTTTTGCCGATTTCTGCTGCTCTTTTACGATTTTATACTTCGTCGAATACGCCTCTATAAAATCACTGTATTGCCTCGTATTTTCATCGTTCCACAGTGCCTTAAACGCAGTCAGAACATTTTGGGTGATCTCTCCGTCTTTTGTTGAGACGATCTTGGTGTTCCACTCCCGATTCTTTGTAATCGCATTTAATGTCATATTCGAGCTGCCTATTATAATGCGATAGATCTCTTCCCGCTTAAATATATATCCCTTTGTGTGAAAACCGCCTGTCTCAGAATCGGTACAGAACATTCGTAACTCGATGTTTTTCAACGACACCAGTTTACTCAACGCCTCCGGATCACTAAACATCAGATAGTCCGTCGTCAAAATTTTTCCCGGAATATTCTTTTGCTCCAGTTCTTTCAGTGTCTGCAATAGCGGAGTGATCCCACTCTTTGTGATAAATGCCACACTGATGAAAAATTCCTCACAATACGCCAGTTCCTGCTCGATCGAAACCAAAACTTTTTTCCCCTGCTTATAGTCATTCGAGACAAATTCTGGCTTATACGCAAGGTTTGAATTAAAGGTACTGTCTATGAATGCCGTGCGCAATCCCTTCTGTATGTTTTCGATATCACTTTGTCTTGTGTTCATGTTTTCTCCTATTTGATCCTGCTTTCCCTAATCGAGTAGGGAAGAGCCATCTTCTCCTACTCGCGCGCGGGGTGCGTGCAGCAGCGCTGCTAATTTCCCTACGCACCCCTGCGCATAAGGGGGAGATGCACTCACTCTCCCCAATAATCCTCGCTTTCCTGTGTCCTCAATTTCATTCCAAACATCTTCCACAAAAAATCTTCACGCTCATTGTAAATATCTGAGATAAAAATAATATCATTTTCGACTCTGTAAAATACATAATAATGCTCTACATGCAGAAAATAATATGGATTGGATATTCCAATCATTCGCTCAACAGTGGGACATTTATATGGTGCCCCCAGCAGCCCGCGAATTGATTTTGTAATCCTCGAAATCTTTTTTTGTCCGGCGGATTTTCGTATCTGTCTCAATTTCCCACTGGCATCAGGAGAATATTTTATTCTCACTCTTCAAATACCCCCAGTTCCTTTTCAAGATCATCCGCATCAATCCACCCCTCGCACTCTGCGCGCTCTTCTGCCTTGTTCAAACTAGAGAATAAAGTACATGCTGCGCGATACTGATCGAGCTCGTCTATTTCATCCATCGTTAATATCCCATATTCACCGTGTCCGTTCCTTGTCAGATAGACACGTTTTGAAATATCCACTTCTCTCAATACATCTGTATAATTCCTTAAATCAGATATCGGTTTAATGTTCGGCATAATTTTCATCTCCTTTTATCCATTTTACGACTTTAAAGACAAATTGACAAGTTTATTTACATGCTGTTTTGTATCCTCATTTTCCGCTCTCCCTTCTCTTGCAGCCCTCAAAACTCCAGCCTCTGCTGCCCGATCACCTCGATCTGGGAGCTCACGATCGTCTCCTCCTCCGCGCCGCGCAGGTGCTCGCCTCTGAGGTACTGCATGCCGCCGCGCAGGTTCGAGGCGACGAGGTTCAGCACGTAAATATTGTCAAAACGCCCATAGATCGAGTCGCCTCCAAGTCCCGAGAAGCAGATCAGCTGCGTGTTCATCTTGTCCGCCATGTCCATCAGGGGTCTGAGCAGATGCGCCGCGTTGGTCTGTGCAAAGGGATTGTCCATGACAAGCACTTTGCCCTCGTTGCGGTCGGCAAAGATGTCCGTCTCGTCGCGGCGCATGTAGTACAGCAGGCTTGACAGGATCACGAACGCGGTCAGAAATCCCTCGCCGCCGGAGTTCTTTGCCGCCTGCGCCCAGGTGATCGGGTATTCGCGCTGCGCCTCGACTTTGTACAGCTTGATCTGGACATTTCCGATCCCGACGATGCTGTCGTAGAGGTTTCTGGTCGTGATCCGCGTCCCGAAATACTCCTGCGGATTTTCGTTTTTCTCGAGGATCTCCACGCCTTTTGCTGTCAGCTCGTCCAGAAAATCACTGAGTTTTAGCTGATACATGCCCTCCTGCTCTGTCCAGTCCGGGAGCTGCAGTTTTAACATCTTGACTGCCTTCTGCCGGATCGTGATGGTCGAGTTGCTGTCGATCTGCCCCAGGTTGCGGTGCACGTCCTGACAGTACTCGCTCAGAAGCTCCGCGATCCGATTCTTTTCCTTCTCGACGAGTGAGATATCCACCGCGAGTTTCTCCATCTGGCTGTCGTAGGACTGCAATGTGGTGCCAAGCTGTGCCAGGATCAGGGACGCGCTGTCCGTCAGCGAGATCATGGACTCTAACGGCTTTCTGTAGTAGTCTTCCTGATAGATCTCTTTCTGTATCATTTTGTAGAGGTATGCGGAGAGCTTACTCTTTTTGCGCCCGCGCTCTTCTTTTAGATTTCTGTAATCGCGGAGCAGCTGCCCCTGGAAATCGCGGAGTTCTTTTGTGCCAAGCTGTGTGATATCCGTCTCCCACTGCGGCTCATGCCTGCACACAAAGTCCTCGTACTCTGCGAGTGTAGTCAGATTCTCACCCAGCCCTTTTAGCTTCTCCTCCGCCTTTTTGATCTCCAGATCGATCGCCTGGATCCGGAACTGGATCTGGTTGATCGCAGCCTCGAACTGAGTCGTTGTGATCTCTTCCTTTGCGAGGGGTTCCTCCGTACCGCACTTTTCAGCCATATCCTTCTTTTTCGTATTGATGCGGCTCTGACAGACGGCGGTCTCCTTGTCCTCGTCATTCCACTGCCTGTCCTTGATCTTCATTTTGTTTTTCCTGTCCTCGAGCAGGATCTCCTGATGGGTCTCTTCCTTCTCGCTGTAGATCGTCCCGATCCAGTCCTGCTCTGACAGCCCGTATTTTTTGGACAGGCGCTCGAGCTCTTTCTGCAGCTTGTTGAGATGTGCGGAGGTCTTCTGCAGCTGCTTTTCCAGATCCTGCACCTGCATGGACATCCGGGAGGTGATCGCCTCGTACCGTGCCTCCTGTTCCTGCGCGGTCCCAGGTATCTGAATGTCACTGACCACTTCTGCTTCCGATTTCGCAGTCTTTGTTGTCTTGATCGCGGCCTGTCCGTTGTCTGTACGCGGATCGTTTGTGTTCAGGTTCTCTGCCTGTCTGTTGCCTGTGCGCTCTGCCTCTGTCTGTCCTCCCTCGCCTTCAACCGGCTGGTACATCGCATAAACACTGTATTTGTTCCGGTATTCCAGCACTTTTCTGTCGAGCTCCGCGTGCGCGCTCTCGATGCTTTTCAGCCGTTCCCTGCCGGCTTCCAGATTCTCGCGGACAAGTTTTCTATTCTGTTCATGGCGCTCCTGTTCCTTCTGGCAGCGCTTTACGCTCGCCATGCACTCTAAGTATGCCGCGTACTCGCTGCAGAATATGTCAAAATGCTTCTCGCGCTTTTGCATTTTTTCTATTAGATGCTGTTCTTTGGCGATGTCCGCTATCAGCGCATTGATCTGATCCTCATTTTTCTGTGCGTCGCTCTTTAATGCCTGTATCGCGCCGGCTGTCTCATCCGCTTCAGCTTTCATTTCTGACAGCCGTGTCATATTTTTGTCGTATGCCTGCTTTGTGAGCTTTTGATTTTTCAGCCGCTCCCGCTTCTCGAAGTATTCCTCATACTCCTTTTTGCGCACTGCGGTCTGCTCTTTCTTTTGCTGAACCTGCTTTTCCTTTTCCCGGATCAGCAGGCGCAGGGACTCCTCGTCCAGCAGCTTCTCGTTGAACCACATGTAGAAGCTGACTCCCGACAGCTCCAGCAGACCGCCCGCCTGCGCCGACAGCGTCTCCTCCAGCTGCTCCCGCGGTATGATCGGGATCGGAAAGGAGGTGTAGACCTCCCTGTCGTGCCCGGCGAGGATCTTCATATCCTGTCTCGACAGGATCAGCGCGTACGGCAGAAACGGCTGCCTGCGCACGATCTCCTCATTTCGCTGCGCCGGATAACCGTTGTTCTTGAGCCAGTCCATGCCGTAGACAACATTGATGTTGAGTCGGTCAAACAGCGCCAGCGTCTCCTTGGGGAGTTCGAGCACTTTTCCCTGCGTGAGGCGTGTAAACGCCTTCAGCAGCTCGTCCTCCTCCTTCTCGAGCATGCGCTTTGCCTGCTCACACTCGGCAAGTTTCCTGTCCGCCGCGGCGAGGATCCGCTCCATGTCCCACTGCTCTCTTGACTCGATGCCAAAATACCGCATCATGACAAGCCGCTCGGAAAGCTCCCGCTCATACGCCGTCTGTTCCCGCTCCAGATCCGCGATCTGGAAATCCTGTCTGATGCGCTCCTGTTTCCTGTCCTCGATGTCGCGGTGCAGCGACCGCTGGCGCTCATTTGCGCTCTCGAGCTGCTTTTTGTGCGCTGTACAGCTCCTTGTCTCCTCCGCAAGCTCCTTCTGATACTGCTCTTTTTTGATATCCAGATATCCCGGCTCGTACTCCCCGACGATGTTTCTGGAGAAAGTTTCCCCAAAATCATCGTTCAATCGATCCTCGATCCGGTTGAACCCATTCTGCCTTTCCCTGTAAGTGCTGATATCCGCTATGAGCCGGACGATCGTCTCGTCAAGCCACTGCTGTTTTTCCGCAAGTTCCTGGATCCGCCGGCTTTCTTCGAGATGGGCGGACTCGTTTTGGTCAAGCTGACACTGTGTGTCCGTCACAAGCTGCCCGTAATGCGCCCCCAGCGCCCTTCCGAGCGCCCTGCGCTCAGGCTCGAGCCGGCTCTCCCCCTCACGCATCACGTTCAGGCGTTCTCTGATCAGATTTTCGTCCTGCCTTGCGTCCTCCACCTGTTCCTTCTGTTTTGCGAGCTCCATCCTGCGAAGCAGTGTCTCGATCTGCGCGATCTCCGTCTCCAGCGCATCCCGCTCCACGCCGATCATATCGCGGTTGCCCACATGAAAACGCAGCTCTTCCACAAGGTTTATGATCTCGCAGGAATACTTCTCGTACTCAATGCGCGCAAGCTCCCTGCCGCACTCCGCCTTGTCCGCAAGGAGTCTGTCCCGCGCCTCGTTCTGCGTCCTCTCCATCTGCGCGAGCAGCTCCCTGAACCCCGCGATGCGGTTCTCCTGCTCCTCCACCTTGTCCGTCACAAGCTTGTACTCCCCGGCTGACGCGGCGATCTCTGACGCGTCCTCCTTAAACTGGCGGATCGTGTTCCTGCGCTCGATCTTGGACTGGTTCGCCTTGTAGGAGATCACATATTTTTCGATGATATTCTGGAACTCCTTCATGCGGTCCTTCTCCTTGTTGAGCTTGCTCTCCACCGCATCGAGAAACCACTTTTCGATCAGCCCCTTCTCGTCCTTGCAGTCGGCAAAAAGTTTCGAGAGCCCCGACTCCTCGAGATTGATCTTGCGGACAATGTTCTCCCACTCCTTGTAATAGATCTGATACTCCGAAAGCTTGTCAAAATACTGCTTTGACTGGGCGCTGTTGTTCATGTCATAGCAGTTAAATTTCACGGCATGATCCTTTTTGTATGTCTCGAAAAGCTGCCTGCACTCGCGGTAATTTTTGAGCACGATCTCCTTATTGCGCTTCTCGACCACCGGCAGATTGTAGATGTCCTGCGCGCACCGTCCCGGGTACTCACAGATAAAATTGACCATCTCAAGCGGATTGTCCGTCTCGTCCTCCGTCAGCTGGCTCCTGCGTACCATCATGCCGGCAAGGCAGTACCCCGCCCCGCGGTCGAGCTTCCACTCCACCATGATGAACGTCGGCTTGCTGGTCGTAAAATAACTGTCAAACGGTCTGTCCTTGGCGTCTCTGTAGCGCTTATGCACAAACGGGGCAGTCATCATCTGCACCAGCACGGACTTTCCGCCGCCGTTCTGCAGCGACATCAGCGTACTCCTGCCCTGCATCTGAAACGTGTCGTCGCTGATGCGCATGGTATTGTTGTTGTAATTGAGATTGATAAATCTCACCGCGTTTATTTTACTCATACTATATCTCCCTGGATCACCTTCCGTATGCGCTGGTAGTTGTTCTGGTTGAGCAGATTCCAGTCCATCAGGTTATCGAGCTTCTTCGTCGTCTTGATCATCTCGTCCTCCTGCACATACTCGACCAGTCCCTGGTTCTCAAGGAATGTGAAAATGTGGTGCAGGAAACCTTCCTTTGTCGTCCTTGCCCTCGAACCGCGCTCATCGGATTTCAGCGCCTCGTACGCTTCCTGCATATTCCGGAAAGCCAGGCCGCTCTTTTCCTCCTCCTCGTCGGTGGTATGCTCCACGCCGCTTTTTAACCGGTCCGCCACGCAGTTCTGCAATTCACCCACCCGGATATAGTCCCTCGACCTGGCGCTCGCTCCCTGTCCGTCATAAAATTCTGACAGGAGTGTCAGTATGACAAACTGCGACAGGTAAAAATCCTTGTCCGTGCCGCCGGATCTGCAGAGGATCTCTTTCAGCTTTGCCTTGGAGAATCCGAGAAACACGTTCTCCTCCCTGGGAATCAGGTAGATCACATCCCCGTAGCGCTCAATGCTGCTCTGCGCCTCGTCCCCCTGGCTCTTGACCAGCAGCTGCACCTGTTCATTCTCCACATACGCCCGGTAAAGTCCCGCAGCATCGCCCTCCCGCAGCTCAAAGTGCTCTAACAGGTAGTAAAATATCTGCTGGCTGAGCCGGATCTCCTCCATTTCATACGCCATACTGATCCCTCCTTATCCCTCTCATATCTCCCAGCTCCAGGGTGATGACCACGTTCGTGCAGCGGATCGTCCTCTCTGCGCCCAGCCCGTCCTTCACACCCTCAAACGTCACAACAGCTCCGTCCTCCGACCGCTCCGTGAGTATCTTTTGGATCCTTTTCCTCTGCTCAAAATTTTTGGCACCTTTCTCGGTAAGCCCCAGCAGCATATCGTTCAGCTGGAAATCGTTTGCCTGCTCCGTTATGAATTCGCTCTTCTCTCTGCGCAGTGTGTCCATGACGATCTCGCGGTTTCTGATCAGTTCCACCATGATCTCTTTAAAGACGTCGACCGACGGTATGCAGATCTCCCGCGCCGCCGCGTCCGCCTCCAGGATCCCTCTCAGCTCCTCCAGCGACAGACTTCCCTTTCTCAGCGCCGCGTCGAGAAGAAACGCCAGCGCGTCCTCGTACGTTTTCAGCCTTTCCCGCTTCCTGCGCTCGAGCTCATCCTGCCACTGCTTCTCGTCAAAGTCCAGCAGCTCCTCCGCCTCCTCCGCTGTCTTCTTGCGGATCGGACGCTGCAGTTCCGTACACTTGTTCAGATTGTAGATCCTGGGGATCTGCTGATGGAACAGCGGCCTTAAAAAAATGTCCAGATTCTCGAGATACTGCGGATTTTCCAGCACCTTGTCGTAGAGCTCTGTCCGTATGGAAAACCGCCGGATCAGCGACATCTGGGCAAGCGACTGCAGCTCCCGGTCATACAGCAGCTTCAAGTCAAAATGCAAGTTCAATATCTTCTGGTGCTCGTCGATCGTCCTGTTCAGATATCCCTCGATGATGCGGAGGTTCTCGAGCTTCTCCTCCTCCCTGGCATCCAGCTTCTGCACGTTGATATTCTGCTGTTCCAGCTCGGACGCCCTGAGCCTGACCATCTCGCGGTAGCCTGTAAACTTCTCCTTCGTGTCGCCGATCGTCTCCATATTTTCATGCATGAGTGCCTCGTAGTCCGCAACAGAGTAGCTCAGCGCGTTGCGCCGCACGCGCAGCATCGCCTCCTCGATCTTCTGCAGCTGTATGCGCATGAAATTAAAGACATTCTTGATCTCGTCGACCGCCTTGTCATAACTCTGCTTTTCCAGATGGAGCTTGAAGATCATCTCATGGATCGTGAGCTTCATGTTATTCTCGATCTCGAGTGTGGAGAGCATCAGATTGTAGCCGTCCTCCGTCAGATAGTAGGAAGTTCTCTTTACCCCCTCGTCCACGTAGATGATGCGGTTTGCGATATAGCTGACATTCATGCTCCTGTACGCCCTGCTGTCAAAGTCAAAGCCGTCAAAATACATCGCCCTGCCCTCATTCGACAAAATGACGTTCACGATAAAATCCCCCAGCTTCTTGCAGTCGTCGTAGGACATGTTTTTCTGAAAAAAGCCCGCGTTGAGATTGTCGATGTACGCGCCGATATCGTCCATCGTGCAGCTCTCCTCCCTGAGCGACTGCTCCATGATATACAGCATCACCGCAAAGATCGCGTTGACCTGCTCGTCCGTTTTTGCAAATCCATACTGCTTCCATGTCTGTTTCGCCATGCTGTTCTGCAGGAGAAGGGCATACATCCCGACATGCTTCATCCTCCTTGCAAACTGCTTTAAAAATTCATACTGCATCGTCTCTCCTCATGCGCAAAGCATTTTTATGTACAACTGATCCGAATATCCCTCTCCATCTGCGTCACGATATTGCTCACACCATGTCCTGTATGTTCAATATCTCCTGCGGAATGTACCTGTCCTGTTCGAGAATTGCCTTGATCCTTGTCTGCTGCAGCTGTGAGAACCAGCCAAGAAACAGACTGCCGATATTCCGGTTCTGCCCCTCCTTCGTGCGCGGAAGATCCTCGATGCCAATGCGGTCTGCCTTTGTGAGCATCCGCTCATAAGCACACTGAAAGAGCCGGATATCATACTGTGCGCCGTATGCCGCGGCAAACTTTTCAGCAAATTTTTCATAAATTCGGATCCCCTCATAGTCCAGATCGCCAAAATATAAAATACGGTTTTCCGGTGCCAGCATATACGGCTCGCCGCTGGTATCAAGATCCGAAAATGCCGCGATGATCCCCTTTCCAGCCCCATAGATCAAAGTCCCGATCGGTGTGCCGCAGATCGTATGCATATTCCCGCCGTGCATCAGACACTTGCGCATACTGTAAAAAGTGTCCTTATTTTCAAGAACCAGCAGGTTCTGCGGCGTCTGCCGCGTCGCTGTGTAGTACGCGATCGGCTCTGTCGTCCTGTAATAGTTAAAGAACGCTGTCTCCAATCCACAGCGCTTTAGTATCTTCTTTCCCTGCTCCTGCTTTAAAAATTTCTCCCTGTGCCAGATGTCAAAACTGCGCTCGTTTTCTGACATGCGTGTCATAAAATCATTGTTTTTGATATAGTCGTTCAAGAGCAGGACCCACTGCCTGTCCTGAATATACTGGTCAATGTGCGCCCGGTAATAGTCCGTGGAAATGGACGGGACGATCTCATAATTCAGCTCATAGATATACTCGGATATATCCTGCTTCTCCTCGATGATCCAATACTCCCTGTAGAGAGCCGGCGACTTTCCGTTTTTTCCGGACGCCTTCACCGGCTTGATCTTCCGGCTGTCGATCAGCGCGATGACCTTTGTGTAAAGCTCCCTATAGTCAGCTGTCCTGTAATGCGCAGACAGGGCGTCCAGATTTGTCCTCTTCATTCCAATCTCCGTTTCTTCATTCATATCCATATCCGACATCGGACAATCTTAATGCAAAACGTTGTCCCTTATGCCTTTGCATCATGCGCCTGCGATCGTCTTCCAACTGCAGCTGATCTCTTATGACATCCCTGACGCAAATCATCTCTGAACAGTTGCCGACATCGTTTTGCGCTTCAAGTACTGCTCCATCTTCTCCCGTATCTTCGCAAACTGCTCATTTGTCTTTGACAGCTCCGAGTGAAAATCCATCAGCCGGTGCAGATAACCCTGTTTCTGCACGATCTGACAGCTCACGGGATAGACCAGCTCATACACCAGCGAGATATGTCCGACTACATTGTCAACAGGTGTCCTTTTCAGATTTCTAAGGATGCAGTGCTCCTCGTAAAATGCCTGCAGGACCTCCTCCGTCACGCTGCAGTGCGTCAATTCATAAGTTGTCACATTGTAGATCTCCTCGATCGGCACGATGACATTGACTTTTACTATATCGATCTTGTCCGCGTCGCGCAGCAGGTCTGCAAACCGCTTCTCCCGCGGCGTATAGTCTACGGGAACACGGTATGCGCTGTGACAGCGCACTGCTTTTTCGAGGAGTTCATCCTCTGACGCGTCCTCCACATAATCCCTGATCTTTCCTTGCCTGAACAGTATGTCCGCACCAAACTCCGCGTGGTCTATGGACTGCGCGTCGATAAATGTGCCGTAGCGCCTCAACTGCTCAAAGCGCCCCACGTCGTGCAGCAGCCCTGTGAGCCATGACAACCTGATCTCGTCCTCGTCAAATCCTGACTGTGCGGCAATCTGCTCACACAGCGCACATACCCTGTAGGTATGGTCGATCTTCAACCTGACTTTCTCGTCAGTGATATCATAATGTCCAGTATATTCCTGAAATGCCGCCAATGCCCTCTGTCTGTCGATCACCATTTTATCTCCTCCTGCACGCCCGCACGCGCACGAATAATCATTAATACCAAAGTACACAGATCGCACCATCCATTACGTATGATCCCTATTCTTTTTTATCGCCTGTACTGCCTCTTCGTACGCCTTCTTGGTCCTGTCATCAAACAACACCCACAAAACCATGTCAATTAAGTCCGGATTTTCATCTAAAAACCGCTCCACGGTTCCGACCGTGTGAATGATGTGTCTGCAGGGAAGCCGGTACGCTTTCGTGATCTTTGCCTGTCCCGTCTTGCAGCCGCCCAGCTGTCGGCATTCAAACAGCAGATCCGGCCCCGCCGCCCTGTGGATCGCACCGTCGACACCCCCGCCGCGCATAAAAATCAAGACGCCTCCGGAACACGCGCTGTATTCAATAGTATATCATACTTTCTCCACATTACAATCATACTGCAATAGACTTTCTTTAGAATTTTCCAGACTATATTCTGCACATGGCCGGTGAGCTCCCCCCACCCGTACACCGCCGATACCCGATACAATGCATGCACAGCAAAAACCCTGATAATCTAACTTACCAGGGTTTCAAGCAGCGCTACAAGGATTCGAACCTTGAAATGACGGAGTCAGAGTCCGTTGCCTTACCGTTTGGCGATAGCGCTATCTCTATTCAATTTGTGCACTACTCTGTAGCACGTTATTTAGTATATACCATGTTTTGAAAAAAAGCAAGTACTTTTTTACTTTTTTTTATTTTTTATTACAGCATAACGTGCTTATCCGTCTGAATCCATAAAATACTGTGCGAACGCGTCGACCTCGGAAGAAATCTCGTTGGACAGATACCGGAATGTGTTGTCCGCAAACGGCTGCACCACGATCTTGCTCGTGAACGCGCAGTCTGTGTCATAGTCGATCCACACCCCCTCCACAGACAGTGTGATCATGCCGGCATCACTGATGCTGTAATCGACGACCTCCCCAAACGGCGCATGCGGGGTTGCGAAGATCATTTCATACGGATAGCTGTCGCTGTCGGCGTCATAGCCGCATTTCGACCGAATCTGCTCCCTCGATACCGGGAAGTACGTCATCATGATCCGCTCATAGAGTTCCGACGGTATCTGGTCATTTTCCGCCCTCAGATACACGCCTGTGTCGATGCGGTAGATGTCCTCAAACATGCAGGGCATCAATATCTCCTCCACATTGCTGCTGTCCCAGTCCGTCGCAAAAGCGTTGTAATTCACAAAGCTCAATCCGTCCACATACTTTTCAGTCAGTTCCCTGCACTTTTCCGGCATCGGGCTCACACGCAGAAACTGGTTCTCATCCGAGTGGACGATCTGATCCGTGTAGCGATAGATGAAATATCCCTTTTCTGTCATGTGCATCTTTGCCACATCGCTGATCAAAGTGTTTTTTATCCTGGGCTGCCCGCCCTCCTGCCAGCCGATCCCTATATAATAGGTCTGTATGCCACCGCCTGTATCACCGTTCCTGTACACAAATGTGAGCGCGCCGATCAGCCCGTCCTGCATCACATCATAGACAGTCACCATGGCGTCCTGCTTTTGCTCATATGCATCGTAAAACGCTTCAAATCTCTCGTGGTTCTGCATGTTCATATTTTCAGAAATGCTGACAAAACCTGCCTTTCCCAAAAGCTCCGTCACCTCCCTGCACTGTGCCGGGCCAAAATCCCTGACATCGGAAGCATACGAGGGTCCCTCCTCGATCTCCACATTCCTGTACACTCCGCTGGCCTGGCCTGCCGCTGTCAGCACTGTGTCTTGCAGCTCGTCCCTCTCCGCATCCGTCAGCAGACAGCTGTCCGCCTGCGGAAGATACCAGAGCGTATCATCCGCATCCGATCCGTCCCGGACCGCACTGGTCTCCTCAGACGCATGACCTGCGTAGACCTCATCCCACTCCTGCGCTGTCAGACGCTCTGTATGCCACCACGCATCGCATCCCCCCTCTGTTATCTTGTTGGAGACATACTGAAATCCGCCATCCTGCAGTTTCCGGATCACCACCTCGTGTGCAAATGCCTTTGCCGTACCTTCGTATGCAAAGACCGCATTCACAGTCAGTGTGATCGTCCCATCTGCATTCTCAGAGCATTTCACAACCTCCGGGCAGGGCACGTTAGAACAGCCGGCCTCATAGAGCCCTCTCGGCTTGTACTCATAGGATCGATCCTCTGCAAAATAAACCGTGTTTGACCGGAGTACACCTGGATCCACATTGAGACAGGTTCCGATCACGCTCTCAAATTCGCTCTCCGCGACCCTGTACACAAAACCGACTCCGGGATTCTCGCAGGCTGTGTATGGGTTCTGCTTCTGATAGCACATAGGATAAAACTTGTCAAACAGATCATAAAAATCCAGATTTGCTAGACTGGTGCTGTCCCCCTCGCTCCAGTTTGCAAGAAACAGATCATTGTCCTCATAACCGACCGGCTGGATATATTTCCGGCACAATTCCCTGCATTGCGCATCCAGCGGCGCTACCCTGAGCGCGGCATGTTCCGGCTCGTCCGTCAGCGAAATGATGTAATAGTCATCTGCAAAATAGCGCCCCGCAAATATCAGATACCCCTCCTCTGTATACTGCCACTGCTCTGCAGGATAGTACACCGTGTCCTCGTGCAGGAGATTTCCGTCTGTGTCAAAACGATAGTACCCCCTGGCAACGTTCACGCTGCCGTCTTTTGTCTGAAAGTCATATTGCCGGAATCCGCCCGCCGTCCTGACGATCCCTGCCGGAGTGATCACTTCTGTGCACATTACTTCGATGATAGAGAGCTCCGCCTCCTCCTCTGCATCAACCGCTCTGCAAAATGCCAATACCTGCTCTGGATTTGTCATATCGATCTGATTCTCACTGTCGACCGCCGCGTAACCATTCTCGCCAAAACACCTGATAAGGTCGTGCATCAGGTCTTCCTGCGCGGAGTCCTCACAGACCTGGCGGTAGAGCGCGACAACCTGATCCGCATCTTCGCCGCACTGCTCCTTGCCTTCAAACAGGACGATCTCCGTCGGCTCCTGCGGCTGACTGCTGCAGGCTGACAGCACAGACACAACGATCACAAATAAAATGTTCATGATAAACCAATCTGCTATACCGGATAGCACGCTCTCTGACTTCCTGAATCTTTTCATTGGACTATCTCCTCCTGCCATTAATACTACACTTGTAAGATTTAGAAGTCAAGTAAAATTTTCTTTTATTGGTGTCATGATCGGAGGACCGGCGGCATGTCTTTCTTCACCGATCCATAATACCGCCTGTCCTCAGCGCTCGGACTGATCAGCGTCCGGTCCGAACGCTGATCCTACAAAATCATAAACGTCCTGTGTACGGATCTCCACACGCTCCTCCGGGTCCGTATCCTTCTGCAGATAGATATACAGAGGCGCATCTGTCATGAGACCGCCGCCGACCCACAGAGAAAACATCTCATCGATCTCATAGACCCGGATATACAGCCCCGATCCGGTCTCCACATGATCATACCACTCAAAGTCCGCCCATGTCAGCTCCTCCCCGAACTCGGAAAGACGCTGCACCTCCTCCAGTGTCAGCCGGTTCCTGCCGTCCCCGCTGCCTTCCCTGATCCACGGCCGGTACATCCATTGCCGCTGCGCCGAGTCTGTCTCATACGTGCCAACGGGCACTCCGCACTCCTGATACACATAAATATAGTTTTTGTTATGCGGGCTTGTATAATACGCGCAGCCCTCCAAGCCCGTGTCATTTGCCTGCGCACGATCCAGCGTTCCGGCATACACATAGCCGTAAGGCAGCCTCGACGCCGGCATATAGGGATCGATATATCTGGAAGAATCCATGAGGATCGCCGGGCGCACAGCCCATTGGCGGTTTTCCTCCGTATCTTCTCTGGGATCGGTCAAAAAGCAGACGGCGACCGCTATGCTGACCAGGACCGCCGTCGCGGTCAGCCAGAATGCCGGCCTCCTGTAATGCAGTACATTCCGCACGCGCTCCGCCACGCCCGTCTCCCCAAAAGCCAGCGGACAGACCGCAGCAGTCCTGCGCGGCACACTGCACGAGAGCAGCGCTTCCGAATAATCCGCCCTTTGCGCGGCGCTTAGATTCCGCACAACCCGCTCGTCACAGGCAAGTTCCATATCCCGGCAGAACAGGGCATACGCCGCCCAGACCAGGGGATCGTACCAATACAGCGAAACCAGCAGAAAACCGATCAGTTTCCACCATTGGTCATGATGTCTGATATGCGCCTGTTCATGCGCGATGACATATTCCTGGTCTTTCTGTGCCAGACGAAACGGCAGATAGATGCGGGGACGTACGAATCCAAGCACAAAGGGCGATACAGCGCATTCGCTCTGCCAGACAGGAACCCGCACCGCACCGACCATACATTCCTGAAACAACACCGCAGTCTGAACGCGTCCGCACAGCCGCCAATAGCTGATCGCCGCGTACAATACCATCAAAACGACACCTGCGATCCAACAGACCGCAGCGATGAAAAGAGCGATCTGCAGCGGGTTTGCGCTCTCCTCCGGGCTGGGGGCAAATGCCTGCATGATCACCGGATTGACAGCGCTGTTGACGGCAGTGATCCCACTGTGGATCCGAGGTCTTTGCATATACACAATATCCGGGCTGATGGTCTCCGCACTTGGAATCAGGCTAAAGATGCTCTGGATCGATACAGGCATCACCAGCCGCAGTGCAGCGATCCCCCACAGCGCGAACATCAGCTGCCTTGGCGCTCTGCGCAGCAAAAGCCTGAGGATCATCACCGCGAGCACCAGCCATCCTGCCGCGATCCCCATGTTGACAGATTTCAGGAAAATGTCAGTCATCTGCTTCCCCCCTTCCGTCATGATCCTGACTATTGTGATCACGAAAGCGGTCGATCATCTGCTGCACCGCGTCGATCTCCCTCTCCGAAATCCTCCGATGCCTCGTGAATGCCGCCACAAATGCCGGGAGCGAACCCCCAAATTTCTTCTCGACAAGCGCATCGATCTCGGCCGCCTGAACATCATCTTTGGAAACCAGAGCGGTCACGACAGAATTCTCATTTTTCAGCACGCCGCGCTCCGAGAGGCGCTTGATCACAGTATAAACCGTCGTCGGTTTCCAGCCAAGCCGCTCCCCGCACAGTCTCACCAGCTCACCGCTGCCGACAGGCTCATGCTCCCACAGGATCAGGCAGAACCGATACTCACTCTCAAATATTTTTGGCATTTCCATAGTGCATCCTCCTATTCTCTAATGCGTTAGAGTTCATATTTACACTAACACATTAGAGCCGTGATGTCAACCGCCCCTGCACATTGCCTGTCCGCAATGTGCAGGGGCGCCTTTGTCTGCTGCCATGTGTCTTATGCTTCCAGCCGTTTATCACAATACACCGCGATCGCCTGGCTGACAAACGCCGCCGTTCCCTCGCCGCCAGCCTTGTCAATATTGCGCCTCATGCGCTCATCATCCACGTACATCCCGCCAAGCCCGCGCAGGATCTCGTCCGTGCACTGATAATAGTGTTCTGTGATGAACGCCTGGACCGCGGCGATCTTCTCCTGCACTGCCTCATCCGCCGGGGAACCCTGCCGCAGTTTTCCGATCCCGGCAAACTGCTCCATCAGCCGGCTGCCGATCTCTGCCTGCTCTGCGTCTGTCCTTCCTTTCGCTTTCCGCTGATATTCGTCATATGCCTTTGTGCCACCCCACCGCTCGCGGACTTCCTCCTCGTACTGTTTGATCTCTGTCTTGTCGAACGCTTCGAACGTGTCATGCGCTTTCATATCCATCTTTTCCACTCCTTCTTCCTGCAGCCTGCGCGCAAACAAGATCAGCTCCTGCGTGTGTGCAAGCTGCAGTTCCAACAGCCTGATCTGCTGTGCAAGCGCCTCCCGCCGGTCAAAATCCGGGCTGTCCAGGATCGTCCGGATCTGTTTTAGCGGAAACTGCAGCTCTCGGAACAGCAGTATGTTCTGCAGGCGCGCCAGCTCATCGTCACCGTACAGCCGATAGCCCGCATCCGTCACTTTTGCAGGTTTCAACAACCCGATCGCATCATAGTGGTGCAGTGAGCGGACACTCACACCTGTCAGTTTGCTCACCTCGTTTACCGTCAGCATGTTTGCTCTTCCTTTCCTATTGGCATCTAGCTGAGCGTGTTTCTAAAATCATTCCCGCCGTCTGTATCCCATTTGGCGCGATATTTGCGTCAAATTCAGTCGACGTAAGGCATTGTTCTTTATACCCTTGCCCTCTACGCCTCCTTCATTTGGCAAATCATCTGTAAGATAATTTGATCTCCCACAAACTGTGCCGCACATCTGACAGAAAGCATTTTTCAAACACGCTCTTGCCTATTTTATTAGAAATCGCGGAACATAACCTGCCTGCAGTGCAGTTTTAGCGATTTCTTATGCTGTCTTCCCGGGAATAAACTCATCATAAACCATGACACAGTGTCAGAGTCAACACTTTTATTTATACTTTATATATTTTATTTCGCTTTCTCCCTATTCGCATGTCCCGATCCCAAAGACTGCCGTCACCACCGCGCCGCCGTCTGCCCGGTTTTTCAGCGAGAGCCCGCCGCCGTGTTTGACGCAGAGCATCTGGCTGCTGTACAGACCCATGCCAAAGTGCACCGCGTCCTCCTCTTTTCTGCCAAACGGTTTCGGTCCGCTCTCTAGCAGCTCCGGGGGAAAGCCCGCGCCGTCGTCACTGACGGTCAGGATCAGTCTGCTTTCATCAGAAGTACAGGTTGTCTGCAGGCAGATCTCCAGCCGCTCGCGTGCAAATCGCGCCGCATTTCCGATCAGATTTTCCGCCACCGTGAGAAAAATACCGTGATCGAGCCGAAGCTCTGCCCCGCCCTGCACTGTGACCGTCACTTCGCGCGACGGCGCGAGCAGATTCGCCGTCTCTGACAGTTCATCGCGCAGCGTGGCAGTATCTACAGGCTTTGGGTTCACCGGCATCTGTTCGAGGCGCTGTATGCTGCTCATCGCCTCGACGTACTGCTCGATGCGCAGCGCATAGATTTCGAGCCGCTCCAACGCCTGCTCGTCCCCTTTTCCCTGACGCAGCATTTTTATCGTCCCTTTCAGCACAGTGACCGGATTGCGCAGGTCATGGGCAAACGCTGCATTGAGCCGCCTGCGCTCCTCCGCCTGACGCCACAGTTCCTGATTGGTGCGCAGCAGCTCCCCGCGCATCGTCTCGAACGCCGCACAGATCTGCCCCAGCTCATCCGACGAGACCTCGGGCATGGAAAAGTCGAGGTCATGCCTGCGGATCCGCTCCGTGCCGCTGTTTAAGACCGCGATCGGCGTGCGCAGTTTCAGGCGGTAAAACAAGATCCCAGCCAGTCCAAGCCCGCTCACGGGAATGATCAGCGCAGAGAAGAGCTGAATCGTGCCCAGCAGCTCGCGGGCACGCTCCTGCTCCGGCGTCGGTGACTCCATGTTTGTGATCACTCCATCGGGACTGATCACGACGCCATATGTGGGATAGCGGTCGGCGATCCTTGCACACGTTATATAGACTCCATAAGTCAACAGCAGCGCCGCCGCCAGGCAAAACACCGACAACAAAAAAAAGGAACGCCTCAGTCCCATATTCTTCAACCGTTCCATCTGTAACCACACCCCCAGACTGTATCGATATAGCCGTGCAGCGTATGCACGGCAAGCTTTGCCCTGATCTTGCGGATATGTTCCATGATCGTGTCGCTGTTTCCCTCTCCGTCAAATCCCCAGACTGCCTCGTAGATCCGCTCCCTGTCAAATACCTGTCCCGCATTCAGTGACAGCAGCTCCACAATGTCAAACTCCCTTCTGGAAAAGGACACCGGAGTGCCGTTCACCGCTGCCGTTCGCGCGCCGTAATCGATCGCCAGCTCGCCAAAAAAGCGCACTGTCATGCTGCCCTGGCGCCGCTGTTCCCTCCGCAGATGCGCCGCAACCCGCGCGCCCAGTTCATCCAGGTCAAAGGGCTTTACGATATAATCGTCCGCCCCCGCCCGAAAACCGCCGATCTTGTCCGCTGACTCCACCCGCGCCGTCAAAAAGAGAATGGGACATGTGACATACTCCCTGATCTCCCGGCAGACCGCAAGCCCGTCCATGCCGGGCATATTGATATCGAGCAGGATCAGATCCGGGGAGGCTGTCACTTTTTGCAGCGCCTCCCTGCCGCTGCAGGCAGTCAGCACATCATACTGTGCTGCGAAATAGTCTGCCATCATATCCACAATACCTTTTTCGTCATCCACGATCAGTAGTTTCTGCCTCATGCGTCTACCCACTCCCCTTCTTGTCTGATCGACCGCAGCGGCTTTGTATGTCTTACAGATTGTCAAACACCACGGTCTCTTTTTCCAATTCTCTCACGATCTCCTGGTTGACCCCCATGCGCTGCGTGATATCTTCCATATCGCCCGCAAGTTTTCTGGTATTTTCCGCGGCGCCTGCTATGCCGCTGGCACCCTCGTTGATCGCTGTCGTGATCGTGCCGATCGAGTCTGCTATGCCGTGCATGGAATGTTCCAGCCGGCTCGTGCGCTCATGGAATTCCGCCATCGACCGGCGGATGTAGGCGGCATCCTCCTTATACTGGCTGCCGGACTGCACGAACGTCTGAAATTCCTTGAGCACGGACTCGCTCATATACTCGACAAGATGCTGTGCGTTGTCCGATAGATTGTACACCGCAGCCGTGACCACGCTGTTGACTTCCTGGATCCTGTTGGCAGCCTCCTGGCTGGAATTTGCCAGGTCGCGCACCTCCTCGGCAACGACCGCAAAGCCTTTTCCGGCTTTCCCCGCCCTTGCAGCTTCCACAGCGGCATTCAGGGCGATCAGCTGCGTCTGCTGTGCGATGGAGAGGATCTCGCTGGTCAGTTTCTCTATCTGATCCACACTTTTGCTCTTGGCGATCGCATCATTCAGGGAAATCAGGATCTCCTCCGACTTTGCCCCCGTTATCCTCGCACTGTTCTGGGCGGACTGCTGCATCGCATCTGCCCGCGCGTTCATATCGGTGCTGTACTCCGTGATGGCACTGCACTCCTCCGCCATATCCTGAACATCCTGTCTGACACTGTCCGCGTTCTCATTGATGTCGGACACATTGCTCGCCACCTCCTGTATGGTCGTGGACAGCTGCTGCGCCAGCGCGGACAGATCCGAGGCGCTCACCTTCGAGGCGCGCGTCCTTTTCAGGACTTCGCCCGTCATCAGGTTGATACGGCCGGAACTTTCCTTGATAGTCTTCAAAATGCTTTTGATCGGAACCACCACATACCTGGTGATCAGTTTCAGATCCGCAAACACGAGCAGAACACATATCAGCGCAGCGGCAGCGCCGACTGCGAGCGAGATCATGTATGTTGCGGCCAGATGATCCCTTGCCGCCGCTGTCTGCTCACTGATCGATGCGTCCAGCGCATCGATATCCGCCTCCATCGCATTGGCATACAGGGCGACGTCCCCGTTTGCAAACCAGTACGCATCCTGTGTCTTGTGGCTTGCGCTGGCACAGACGAGAAAGACGAGCGCATGCCGAAACGAATCGTAATCCGACAACAGCGTTTCATACTGTGCACGGTCCTGCGGCATCACATACTGCTCAAATCCCCGAAGCATCTCCTCGAGCAGCGCCTCCTCCTCCTTGATCTGCCCGACAAGCGTCGTCATCGTGCCGTAGTCCGTGGCGACGATGTGGCTCAGCGCCATCTTATGTATGTTCATGGAAGACTGACAGATTTCTGCCAGCCTGCTCTTGCCGTCCATATAGTTGTCTGCGATATTGGCAGCGCTCATATTTACATTGCGGATATTGATGATCGAGAGGATGTTGGACAAAACAGCCACAATCCCCAGAAGGGCGATCGGGATGATCAAACGATGTTTCAAACTGATATTTTTCATCACTTCTGGTACTCCTTTACTAAATGTCAGCTTTTCGGAATCTCCGTCAACGCTACGGGGCTATGATCCCCTCGACCATCGTGTCCAGATGATCCTGAAGACTCTTTCCTGACGGGTTTCCCGCCAGGATCTCCGCGGTAAATGCCGCGACCGGATCCCAGTAATTTCCCCCGACGCGCTGGATATACGAAAATTCCGACTGTTCGAGCAGAGCGGCGATCGCCGGAGCGCTCTGTACTTCCTCGGAGGATGCCGCAACGATGTTGGACGGCCCCTGTCCGCGCTGCGCAAAGCGCAGTTTCTGATTCTCCTCGCTTGTGATCCACTCCGCCAGCCTCGCCGCCCACATTTTGTGCGCTGAGTAGGAATTGACCCCTATCAGTTTATAGCCGGAGAACGATGCCATCTGAACCTCCTGCCCGCCGCACGTGTACGTCGGCAGTTTCGATGCCCCATAACCACTGCCCCAGGCTTCCTCCACGGCGACCGCATTCCACACGCCGTTGACGCCCGCAATGATCGTCCCGTCCTGCACGCCCGCAAGAAATCCGGCGTCATCTGTGCTGATAAAGCCCGGATGCCCCGCTATGTCAAGCATGGCCTGCGCCACGTCCGTTCCCTTGATCTTTCCCTCTGTGCTGTTCCATGTGCAGTAATTGGTGATCCCGTCAGGGTTCAGTCCGACTGTCAGCCCCGTATTTCCAAACAGCGAATACACATACCAGCCGGAGGACCATTCCATCGAGACTTTCTTGCCGTGCTCCGCGGCAATATCCAGCATCCGATCCAGGGATCTGATATCCTCCTGGGTGAAGTACTCTTTGTCATAGTAGAGAAAATACCCGTTATCCGCTGTCAGCGGCAGGGCATAGAGCGTATCGTCGACGGACGCTGCAGCCACCGCCTCCGGCAGATTCGACTGCCGCACAGATTCTGCGTTTTCCACAGGATCCAGGGCGCCCGCGGCGACCAGTGTGTTTAGCTGGTCATCCGCAAAGGCAAAGACATCCGCGCCGTTCTCCAGGTCCCCCATCAGTGCGTTGGTACAGCTGCTCTCGCTCTGGGGCTGAAACGTGATCGCAAAATCAGCCTGTCCGCTGTACGCTTCCTCAAATTTGTCGATGATCTGCCGAAGCAGTTCCTCATCCTCCGCCGCTCCCCATACCGTCAGATTGACCGTATCAAAGTCAGGCGTCTGCACTTCCTCCAAAGGGACTGGATCGTTTTTTTGGCATCCAGACAATAATACGGTCAGTAAAAGCATCGGGAACATTATTTTGTTTTTTATTTTCATGACCTTCTCCATAAAAAATAAATTTTTCTATATCATATCATTTTATGAAGATTTTTGCAATTATTATCAGCGTGCGGCAACACTGGACGACCACATTCCCAGTCACAGTGCTATCCCATTCCCGGAGCGCACAATCGTCCTTCTGCCCGTCAATGAATCTCCCCTGTAAGACATGTACAAAAAAGACAGAATCAACCAATATGATCTATCGGTCAATTCTGCCCCTGCTAATCCTTTAACTCCCCATTCACTTTGACGCATGCTTTACCTTGCATTATCAAGTCCGACGGCGAATACTATCAATATTCTCTTTATCGTAATTTTCTTTGGATAACTCATAATTAATTTTTTCTACAAGACGCCTGTTCTGATCTTTTTCATATCCATCCGATATGTGATAAAGAGGACCGCATCCGCAAACAGCCACGCTGACACCTCGCCCCAGAATATCCCCTCATACCCGATCAGCCTTGTCAGCACCGTCGCGCACAGCAGCCGCATCGCAAGCTGCGCAAAGCTCGATATCATCGGGACAACCGTGTTGTTGATGCCCTGCAGTACAGCCCTCAGAATGTACAGGATATACAAAAACGGGAAAAAGACTGCCAGTATTTTCAGGAATTCAAATCCGTATCCCAGCACCGCCTCCATCATATCCGAAGTGTCGATAAACAGCTGCAAAATACTCCTGCCGCCAATCGCCATAATCCCGGAGCATACCAGAGAGACCGCGACGCCCATGACCACACTCGCATGAACACCCTGCCTGATCCGGTCCGTCCTGTCCGCCCCGTAGTTTTGCGAGACGTACGCTGCCGCCGCCATGCCAAAGGAGGACGCCGCGATCTCCAGCAGCCCGTACAGTTTTACTGCCGCCGTATATCCCGCGAGAAAAGTGATATCATACTGGTTGATCCTGTTGACGACGATCAGCCCCCCGACCGAAGTGATAAAACTCTGCATTGCCATGGGAAGTCCCATCCGGAACAGCCTCGCCGCAGCCGTCCTGTCATTTGCCGTAGTCGCTCTGTCATACACGGTCTGTCTCTGGTCATGATAAAAGAAATATCCACAGATCAGCATGACCACAAATTCCGAGAGGATCGTTCCAAGCGCGGCGCCCGCGATCCCAAATTCCAGCACATTCACAAACAGGATATCCAAAAAAATATTGCAAAGCGATGAGACGGTCATCGCCAGCAGCGGAACGCGGCTGTTCCCCCGGCTTCTCAATGCCCCCGAAAACAGCTGGTAAAACGCCAGAAACGGGATCCCCAGAAAGATCGTGTCCACGTACACCTTTGCCATCGGATAGACTTCGTCCTTTGTGCCAAGCATTTTCAATATACTCCCTGATATCATCAGAAAAACCGCTGTCAGCACGACTGCCATGACAAGGCAGATCTTTTTGGCAGTTTGATAATAAATACCGAAGCGCTCCTCGTTTTTTTCTCCAAAACAGTTTCCTAACAGGATCGAAAATCCCTGAACCAGTCCGATCGCCAGCCCGTTCACCATAAAGATCAGCCACTCCGTCCCGCCGACCGCCGCAAGCCCCAGCGCGCCGATCTTTTTCCCGATGATGACGGTATCTGCAAATGTGTACAGCTGCTGGAACAGGTTTCCCGTGACCAGTGAAAAGGAAAAAGTCCCGATCAGTACAAACGGATTGCCAACTGTCATATCTGTATCTTTTGCCATGTCAAATCTCCCCTCCGAACACCTTCTCCGGAACCTCCTGCGTCATACCTTTGGTCATTTTTTTCTGCTCTTGACAAAATAACACAGAAACAAAACCACTCCAACCGCGCCTGACAAGACTGCCGGGATCAGCAGACGTGTGTAATCTACGGGCGCCGCGTCGTACTGTCCTGTGACAATATACCTGTACAGTATATAACTCAGACTAAGTGTTGTGCTCTCCAGCATCCTCTCAAAAGCTGCGATCATAATACTGATCGCTACAAACAGCAGTCCACTGCATAACAGCAGATTCATCTTTCTGTTGTGGGCATTGATGCGCATCATGTCCTCCAGTGTGATCTGTGTACTCTTTTGCATGTTGTTCTCCTCCACGTGACTTTCCTCCTCCAATAATAATTCTTCCAGAGAAGTATGAAACAGACTGGAGATCTTTACCACGCTCTCCACATCCGGCATGCTGGTCCCATTTTCCCATTTGGATAATGTAGCACGGGAAATACTCAGCTTGCCTGCCAGCTGTTCCTGTGTCATGCCGGACAGTTTCCTCAATTGATAGATCTTCTTTCCTAATTCCATATCGCAGTTCTCCTTCCGTGCCCTCATTATAACCCAAACTGCCATGCCCCGTAAAGTAACGATCGTTGACATTCGCGCTACGGATGTTGACAAACCTTATATTACCGCCACATTCATCGCCGTGTACTCCCTGACACATCCGCGAAACCCTCTCCCCAGCCGACACACATGCAAACCGTCCCCGCATCCAGCTTCCACGCCATGCAACACAAAAGCACCCGGACAGGATCTATCCCGATCCCATCCGGGTGCCGCGGATAACCGTCTCAATGGGTCAGAAAATCCCAGAACGGCTTATATTCCAGATACCCCTCGATGTTTCCTGCCTGGTACTGCGTCTGCATGGCGTCCGCCAGGGCACCCACCCAGTCTGTCCTGCAAAACAGGTCTTCATAACTTCTGTCGGTCGAACCATGCTGATTTGCCGACGACTGCCAGAATGAAGTCTCTGCGCTCGGACAGTCCCCGCTCGCTGACAGATAGCTCGTGTACGCAAACATATCAATATAATCGCTGTCTCGCGGATCGACCTCGGACACATCGACCATGCGCTCCGTCACGTTTCCGTCCTTGTCCCACACCTTCGCCTTGTACACCGGGTTTGCCGGATCGAAATCTTTCGGTTTATAGACAGTGATCGAGTGATCTCTGCCGCACATTGCACCGACTACTTCTCCGTCCTCATCATTTGAGATGTGCAGCTCAAATGCACCGCCGGACATTTCCGACCGCTGCAGCGTCTCATGGATCTGCCCCGCGCTGTCTGCACGCGCTGCACTCTTTGTTTCCCTCCTGGTTTGATAGAAACCCGCCGCCGGATATCCAAATGTCCCAATCCCACCGATACTCATCACTTCAATCCTCCTCATTCTTTTTGCTGCCGCCCGGAAACAGATATCAAAAACATTCCAGACAGCCGAGCATTTTCCCGGCGGTCCCTCTGTCAGTCAGAACCGCCCATGTCCCCTTTTTTGCAAGTCCGGACATACACTGTGTCACACACTCGACACGCCGCCATCCTGCAGATAGCACTTATATGCTCTCACAAACTCACTGTATTTTTTCTTCGCCACATAGACCTGGTCGCCGTTTGTGAGGGTTACATTGTCCTTGCCGTATTCCGTGATATACGCCATGTTCACGAGGTAGGCGCGATGGCACCGGTAAAAGCTCTCCCCGAGCTGTCCCTCGAGCTCCTCCATCGTCGCATAGATCTCTATGCTCTCGAGAGCTCCCACTGTGTGGATCTCCACTTTTTTCGCCCTGCTCTCAATATACAGGATCTCCCCCTGGTCGAGCATGAGCTTTTTTGACTTGATAAACAATCCCCTCCTTGCCTCATTTTTGTTGTCGCTGGCAGTCATGTTCAATATCTACCACCTCCCCCGCAGTATCAATATTTCATATAACAATTCTTTGCCCGAACGGCAAAATAGCTATATTGTTTATTATATCGGTAAAATTCTGTTATTTTTCAGATAAATGGAACGAAATGACTACTTTTTGGGAATGAAAGGACAATACACATTCTTCCACATTGAATTCACATCAAATTCACATCGAATTCACATACTTATCCACATGTTATCCACAATATGTGAACAAATCATTACATTTAGAAGACAAAACCACACGAACAAGCGGTTCCAGACCCTAAAGAACCACTTCCTATACAGTACCGCCCACGAGCAGGAGCGCCTTCGGAGCCCTGAAAATCCTGCAGTCTGACCTGATCTACGGATTTTGCTATACGCAGCTCTCCGACGTGGAGCAGGAGACAACGGTCTGCCCACCTACGACCGCATCCCCAAATGCGATCCCGCAAAGATCCGGGAGATCAACTCCCGTTACCGCCACAATATCGTGAGCCGCTGAATCTCTCCGATCCCGCGGCTCGAAATCATACCGGCAGCAGTCCAGCGTCCACGCACCTGTCTCTGTGCCAAAATACATACAGCAGTTCCGCAGGGACTTTGCAGTTACCGCAAAGTCCCTGAAATATCATTAATATCATTGTGGTCGAGGGGTTTTAGTCCCCCCTGTTGACAATACCATAATACGTTCTCGAAGTCATCCCGTACACCAGCGAGTAGACCATTGCAAACAAAAGATACGTGATCACCATCACCCTGATCATCAGCGGCTTATTGTCCGCGATCACCATCTTCTGCATCATATAAACAATGTTGGATGTAAAGACCAGGTGTACTCCCGCGACGAGCAGCGGCAGGGCAAACACGGTAAGCATCTGTGAGTTGATGCTGCTTTTGATCTCCTTTTGGGTCATGCCGACCTTACGCATGATGGAAAAACGCCTCTGGTCCTCATAGCCTTCCGATATCTGTTTGTAGTACATGATGAGCGCCGTCACCGCGATAAACACGCTGTCCATGACCACTGCGATGAACAGCACCGCGCCTGCGAGCGCATAGTAGTTCTCCCCTCTCTCCAGCTTTAGAAAGCACATCGTCTTCTCCGTATCCGCTGCCTCCGACTCCGCCCTGATGTGAGCCTGCACCTGATCATAGATCGCATACAGCGCTTCCTCCGAAGCTGACAGATTCCAATAATACTCCCAGTCATACGCCATATAGTTTTTCTGTGCATAGCGCATAGAACCTTCCTCCCCGCCCATGAAATCATACAGATCCGAAACGACCAGGAACACATTCCTGCAGCCGTGGGCGGTGATGCGGTCGTCCCTCGTCCTGTCGTTATCTAAACTTATGCTTGCATCTGTCATTTTCGGAACTGCCTTTGCCGCGGGATTCACGTTTAATCCCGCACCACTGTCATTCAACACGATCCGGTCCGCCTGATACTCCCCTTTTTCCAGTATGACAAAGACTTCATCGTCGCCGAGTTTTTCGGTCGTCCCGCACAGCCTGTTATATGCCTCCAGGGACAGCACATGCAGCCAGACGATCTCCTCATTGCCCTCTGTCCATCCGGGGTACTGTCCCGATCCCGGCGTAAACCAGGTATCGCGCATATCCCTGCCAAGGTCAAGGCGCCCGTCGACAAACATCGCCAGCATATTGGCAAAATACACGGCACAGCCCTCCCCGCCGACACCTGCCTGCGCCTGCATGAAACTTCCCTGCTCCGCAGACTGCCCGGCATCGCTCTGGACAGAACCCATAACAGAACTTATGATCGCATCGATCCCCGCCCGATATCCCTCTGTGCAGGTTCCTTCTGCCAGCTCATTTCCGATCTTTTCCGGCGGAATCTCCACGCGGACGCTCAGATCATACGGATATGTCCTCTGCAGCACTTCCATGGAGCCCGCATAAAAGGAGACCGAAAAAGAACACGCTACCAGCACGAGCGTCACCAGGACACAGATCGCTGCAAGGCTCGCCCCGCTGCGCTTCATGCGGTAAGCCATCGTGGATATGGTGACAAAATGCGATGTCTGATAATAATATGTTTTCCTGTTCTGCAGTATCCTGCACAGCACAACAAAAGCGCAGATGAACAGCAGAAAGGTTCCGGCGATGAGCAGGACAACCGTCACAAAGATCTGCGCAAGCTGGTACTCCACCGCCGTCACATCCGCCGCTGCACAGTAGCCTGCCCCGATCAGGACAAAACTCAGCACCGTCAGGAACATACGGCTTTTCGGCGGACGCTCCCCCTGCGAATCGCTGTGAAGCAGTTCGATCGGATTGTTCGCGTGTATCTGCCACAGCGCGTTCGCCAGGATCATCAGATAGATGACTGCAAATACCACCAGGACGACAAGTGCCCCCTTCCAGTCGACATAGATGCTGTAATCGACCTGCCTGCCCATGATATTGACAAGCACCAGCTCCGCGATCTTGGAGAACAGAAATCCAACAAAGGTCCCGATCACGACGACGATCCCGTAGGAGATCACCGTCTCCCGGAACAGGACGGAAGCGATATTGCGCTTGTTCATTCCAAGGATATTGTACAGTCCCAGCTCTCTCTTCCGTTTCCTGATCAGGGACGCGTTGGTGTAGAACAAAAAAGGAATGGAAAACAGGCCGACCGCCCCCTCCCCGATATAAAACAAATACGGCAGCACTGCCTTCCCCGGCAGCGTGTGCACTACCTCCGACGTCGCCAGGAAGTGAAAGATATAGAACACCATAACCATCACGATACCTGAGAGAAAATAGGGATAGTACAGCTGCCTGTTTTTCTGAATGCCCGTCCACGCGAGCCTGGTGTAAAAACCTCTGGTCATCAGCATCCACCTCCTGCCATCAGGATCGTCAGGGTAGACGATATCTTCTCATACAGCTTTTCATCGCTGTCCCCGCCGCGGTAGATCTGATGAAACACCTCCCCGTCCTTGATGAACAGGACGCGGTTTGCCCTGCTCGCCGCAGCCGTGGAGTGCGTGACCATCACGATCGTCTGTCCCATCCCGTTGACCGATGCAAACAGCCGCAAAAGTTCATCGGAGGAGCGGGAGTCGAGCGCCCCCGTCGGCTCGTCGGCGAGGATCAGATGCGGCTCCGTGATCAGCGCCCGCGCGACGGCAGCCCGCTGCTTCTGTCCGCCGGACACCTCGTATGGGTACTTTTTCAACAGCTGTGTGATGCCAAGCATCTCCGCGATCGGCAGAAGCTTTTCGCGCATCTGCGGGTACGGTGTGTTCGCGAGCACGAGCGGCAGATAGATATTGTCCTCAAGGGTAAATGTGTCCAGCAGGTTAAAGTCCTGAAAGACAAACCCCAGATTCTCCCTGCGAAACCGCGCGATCTGATCCTCGGTGATCTCCGCAATGTTCTTTCCGTTTATAAGTACGGCGCCGCTCGTGGGCTTATCCAGCGCCGCGAGGATATTGAGCAGCGTGGTCTTTCCTGAGCCGGATTCCCCCATGACTGCCACATACTCCCCCTCCTCCACTGTAAAATTGACATTTCTGAGCGCCGTGACCTGATTTGCCCCAAATCTTGTCGTATACACTTTTTTCAGCGATCTCACTTCCAATATACTCATATCTGAATACCTCCTTGATACGACCATTATAACAAAAGAGAGAAATGCATTCCCTCGGTTTCCCTAACATTTCTCTCTCAATCCTAACATTTTTGTCACAAATATTGTGTATTTTATTTCCACGTCATCCGGCGCTGGTCCAAATCCAGCCTGACCGTCGTACCGCTCTCCACCTCGGATTCAATGGATATCGCAAGCCCCAGCCTGTCGCAGATCTGTCTGCACAGATACAACCCCAGCCCGCTCGAACGTTTGTTCTCATGCCCGTTGCCGCCGGTGTAGCCCTTCTCAAAGATCCGCGGGAGATCCTCCGGCGCGATACCTATGCCTGTATCGCTGATACAGAGCGTCCCTGGCTTCTCGAGCGATATCGTCACTGCCCCCTCGTTTGTGTACTTCAACGCATTGGAGAGGATCTGCTCCACCACGAACGAGAGCCACTTCTCATCAGAAACGACCGTTATGTCAGACGCGGCGTAATCCAGCCGCAGTTTTTTCATGATAAAGTCCCCGCGGAACTTCCGCACGCTCTCCCGCAGCACCTTGTCCAGACTGACCGTCCGAAAGACATAGTCCGAGGAATCGCTTCCTATCCGAAAGTACGTCAGCACCATCTCCACATACTGCTCGATGCGCAGAAGCTCCGACCGAAGCCGCCTGGATCGCCCGGAGTCCTCCCCGTCGAGATGCAGCCGCATGGACGCGATCGGCGTCTTGATCTGATGCACCCACATCGTGAAATACTCCATCATCTCCCGGTGCGAGTCCGCCATCTCGTCCTCCCGTGCCTGCATCCTGCGGCACAGTGCCGATATCAGCTGCTGATAGTCCCGATCCACCGTCTTTGCGCCTGCCGAAACCATACCGCACACGGCATTTTCCGGCAATGAAAGGAGTGCAGGCAATTCCTGCGCTCCCTGCAGCCTTGTCAGCTCTCTGTGTCTCCTGTAAGCAGCCCGTACCGCCCGCCCCGCGAACAGACAGCCCAGCAAAAGGCAGATCGCCGCCGGGTACATCACAGCCGCCAGCGGCAGATGATACAGATAAAAGACCACCGCAAACACGCAGCAAAACAAAAGCTGCATCAGGATCATCTCAGCATGTTCCCACAGATACCGAACTGCAAATACCATTTTCCGATCACTCCCCACAACAATCTGATCCATATAAATCCCTATCCGCGGTCAGCAGCATTTTCATCGGCGATATAATATCCCTCGCCAAATTTTGTCATGACAAAATCTGCCAGCCCGTTTGCCTCCAGTTTCTTGCGCAGCCGCCCGACATTGACTGTCAGCGCGTTGTCATCGACATAGCAGTCCATCTCCCACAGCGCGTCCATCAGCCGCTCCCTGCTGATAATCTGTCCTTTGCCCTTCATCAGCAGCGCCAGGATCCGGTGCTCGTTTTTCGTGAGGTCTATCGCTGTGCCGCGATATGTGAGCACGCCGCTCTCCACGTTGAGAAACGCTCCCCTGTGTTCCAGTATGGACAGGTTCTCTTTGTAGTCATACGTCCGCCGCAGCAGCGCCTGGATCTTGGCAGTCAGCACCCCGATGTCAAAGGGCTTTGCGACAAAATCATCCCCGCCCATATTCATCGCCATGACCATATTCATGTTGTCCGATGCCGAGGACAAGAACAGGATCGGACACTTGGATATCCTGCGGATCTCTGTGCACCAGTGATAGCCGTCAAAGGCGGGCAGACCGATATCCATGATGACCATGTGCGGCTGGATCTCCGAAAATTCCGCAAGGATCTTCCGGAAATTTCTCACGCCCAGAACCTGCAGTCCCCACCGCTCTCCCTGGCTCTTTACAGCCTCCAGTATTCCGTTGTCGTCCTCTATCATATAAATGCGGTACATACAGCCACTCCCCGATCTATAAATCTATACTATACATGATCTCCCAAAATCTCCTGCATCTGCCTGAAAATAAATGCCAAAAGCTTCCGCGAGACTATATATCGAGACTATATATATTATAACAATCAAAAATCCCGCTTGTCAAACCCGTAAAACATAGAAACAGTGCATTTGAAAACATAAAGGGACTGTCCGTCCCGACAGCCCCTTTATGCTTTCACATCATTCTATTTCACATCATTCTATTTGTAGATTTTATTTGTAGATCGCATCCATCTGCCGCTGCAGCTCTTCCGTCACAGTATCAATACCTGCCGCTTTCAGCGCACTCTGGTATTCCGCCACGATCTCCTCCGCCGTGCCGCTGTATTTGCCATAGCAGATCTGCTTCATGTAATTGGTGTGGATCTCCGTGATATTCTGGATATACGACTGGATATTGTCCGTATTCACGATAAACTGTCCGTACGGGTAAGGGATCTTGATCTTGTCGTACACCGCGTAGAGTTCATCGATCTTCTCCCAGTTATTCTGAGCGTTGCGCAGCAGGATATCATCGTTGCGCCCCCACCAGAAATTTGTGATGCCATTGATATTCTGGGTGTCTGCATTAAACCCTTCCGGCTTCGTCATCAGTCCGTCCTCTGTCACCTCATATGAGACACCTTCCACGCCCTGGCAGAACAGCATATGGCACTCGGGGTCATTCCTGAGCAGATCGTAGACCATCAGCGCCCTCTCCGGATTCTTGCTGCCCGCAGATACCGCCATCGCACCGTGCGTGATAGAAAGTTCCACCACATTGCCCTGCTCCTCACCAAAGTAGAAGAAGCCCGTCTCCGCGTCCGGATCATCCTGGTAAATGGTATTCTGCGGAAGCGCACTCACCAGACCAGTCCACATCTCCGTATGTTTCTGCACCGCGGCAACCTGTCCGATACGATACATGTCTGCATTCATATCCTCTGTCATACTCGTATTGTTCAGCACGTCCGTAGGCCATACGCCGATCTCATCCCACTCCTTCATCAGCTTTGCAAACTCAACCAGCAGTTCCGTCTCAGTCATATATGGAGAGTACACCGTGTACAGGTCATCCTTTTTGCCGCCCCACATCGCGCCTGCGTTGATGCCGTCAATGGAGACATAATCGCTGTGGGAGGTGATCCAGCCGCCCGACATCGCATTGTAGGAAGTGCCGTCAGAATCCCAGAGCGCGACCAGATCCGGGAATGTCTCCTTGCAGTACTTCCAGTATGCAGTCATATCCTCCCAGCTGTGCACACCGTCCGCAAGCCCGGCCTCCTTCGCCCAATCCATACGGTAAATGTAGCCGTGGTTCGTCCACTGTGCATAGTTGTCCTCCGGCATCAGATAGATCTCGCCGTCATACTTGCACAGCTCCCAGTAGTCTGCCGGCACATTTGCCCAGGTCTGGGGTGCATAGGTCTGCAGCATCTCCTCTGACAGTTCCAGAAACGCGCCATTCTTTGCGTTCGGCCAGGAATCCAGCCAGTCTGATGATGTTCCCACCAGATCCACAGAGCCGTCCATCTGCGCCAAAGTCAGATTATAATTTGCAAGATAATCTGTCCATGAGATAAAATACGTTTCCAGTTCCGCATTCACCTTTTCCGTGAGGATCGCATTCAGCTTCTCCATCATGTCATTGTACGTGTTGAGGGCGTCCCCGGAAGGAGCGTCCCCCGTGGTCATATAAGTGATCACCACATGTTCCGATATATCTGCATCCGACGCCGTATTATCTGCAGGCGCCGCATCTTTGCCCGATGCATCATCCCCGGTCGCCACGCTGTCTGCTTCCGTCTTCGAACCGCTGTCCGCTGTCGGTGCAGCGTCACCGCCGCCGCAGGCTGTCAGACCTGCTGTCATCGTAGCTGCCAATAAAACTGCAAGTGCTTTCTTCTTCATAGTTTACCTCCGTTATATCAATTTATATTGAACCCGGCAGGAGCCGGGCATCAACCCTTCACCGCACCAACGGTAATACCGCTGATGAAATACTTCTGCACAAACGGATACAGAAATACGATCGGTCCCGTAGCCAACACTGCGTTCGCCATTTTCACGCTGTCCTGCGGGACATCTGTCAGATTGATGTACTGCCCCGCCACCGAGTTTTTGAGCGCGTCGATCTTGTTTACCACCTCGTATAAAGTATACTGCAGCGGTTTTACTTCCACCTTGGAGCTCAGAAACAGCGAAGACTGATACCATTCATTCCAGTAGCCCAACGCCAGGAACAGACCGATCGTGGCAAGCGCCGGCTTGAGCATGGGCAGTATCAGGGACACGAAGATCTTAAAATCGCCTGCGCCGTCGATCTTGCCTGATTCCGTGATCTCGTGCGGGATCGCCTTCACAAAGTTCTTCATCAGGATGATCAGCCACGAGGACATCATCAGCGGCAGGAGCACCGCCAGATAATTGTCCTTTAAGTGATAGGTCTGTACCATCAGCAGATAGTATGGTGCCAGACCTGCGGAAAACAGTGTCGTAAAGTATATGTAGAAGGAGATCGCATTTCTGAACGGGAAATCCTTCCTCTGCAATGCGTACCCTGTCATTGCGATGATGGACAGTCCCACCGTCGTGCCGACCACCGTCAGCGCGATCGTCAGCAGATACGACCACCAGATACTGCCACTCCCGCACACCATCTCATATGCCTGCAGCGTGAACTGCTTTGGTATGAGCTGTGCCCCCTGCGTCCGGATCACAGACTGATCCGTAAATGACGTGCTGATAATGATGATAAACGGCACGATGCAGCAGACTGCATAGAGCGTGATGAATACATACCCAAACCCCCTGATGATGACATCGGAAACGCCCAGTTTTACCTTGGCGCCAGATTCCATCATATCCATATTTTTCTTTGCCATAATCCACCTCCGATTTTCAGAACAACGCGTAATCCGGTTCGATCTTCTTCACTACCCAGTTGACCACCATCACGATCACAAATCCGATCACAGACTGGTACAGACCAACCGCGGACGCCGTGGAGAAGTTAAAGTCCGTCATGGTCGCACGATATACATAAGTCTCAATGATATCCGTGGTCGTGTAGAGAATGGAATTGGAGCCCACAATATTGTAAAACAGTCCGAAGTTGCCCTTGACAATGCCGCCCAGTGCGAACAGAAGCAGGATCACGATCGTAGGCTTGAGCGAGGGAAGGATGATATAGCGGATCCGCTGAAATCCGTTGGCGCCATCCACCTTAGAAGCCTCCATCATCTCGCCGTCGATCCCCATGATCGCCGCGAAATAGACCACGGAATTGTAACCTGTCTGCTGCCACAGGTAGATCACGACCAGCAGTCCCGGCCACACGGCAGGATCCGCATAGGGCTGCCATCGCTCCATCCCCAGGCTGGTCAGGATCCCATTCACAAAACCGGTATCGTAATTCAGCAGATTATAAACCAGGAAACCTACCAGAACCTGTGAGATGAAATACGGCAGGAACATGATCGTCTGCGATACCTTCTTGAACCATTTGCTGCGCATCTCGTTGAGCAGGATCGCCACAAACACTGCCAGGAAATTGCCGAGCAGGATAAAAGCCAGATTATAGAGGATCGTGTTCTTCGTCAGGCTCAGCAGCTTCCCCGAAGAGGCAAGAAACTCAAAATTATCGAGACCGACAAACTTGCTGCCAAAGATCCCGTCCCGGTAGTTGTACTTGACAAATGCCACCCAGATCCCCGGCAGCGGCATGTAGTTGAACGCAAAGAAGAAAAGGACCGCCGGTGTGCACATCAGCAGCAGCGTGCGGGATCTTTTCACCTTCTGAAAAAAAGTTAGATCGCTTTTTCTTTTCATAACCATACCTCCATCTATCTTGTTCAAAACCGTGATTTGAAACCGGTTTCTATAATAAAAAATAACACAATCCATATACAAATGTTAGATTTTTGGGAACTGTTCAGAAGGGTGGTATGCGTTATGGGTTCTCCCAGACACAACAACAGCAGGGAATTGACAATTTACGACATAGCAGCAGAGGCAGGTGTGTCTGCCTCGACAGTATCGAGAGTATTAACAAACAGTGCGCGCGTGAACGAGGACAAAAAAATAAGGGTCCTGGAAATCATCGATAAATACAATTTCAAACCCAATACATTTGCAAAAGGACTGATCGACGCCAAAAGCCGCACCATCGGTATCCTGATGGCTGATATCCGCGATCCGTACTATGCTTCCATGTTCATCGCCTGTGAACAAGCCGCGAGAAAGGAAAACTATTCCGTCACACTGTACAATTTTCTGGGTGATGTGGAACTGGAGGAATGCCTGCTCAGGAAGCTGCAGGAGCAGCGTGTCGATGCGGCTATTCTCCTGGGCGGACGCGACGATGAACTGAACACAGATATAACATATGTGGAGACGATCAACAGTGCACTGTCCACGATCCCGACCGTCATCACAGGCAGGCTGGACGGCACAGACTGCAATATGGTGCGGATCAATCACATGAGATCCATGGATCTGCTCATGGATCATCTGCTCTCTCTCGGGCATTCCAGGATCGCAGTGCTCGGGGGAAGAATGGAGGTGCTGTCGACATTTGAAAAAGTTGCGCGCTTTAAGCAGATCCTGAAACGAAACCGGCTGACGTTCGAACCGGATCTGATCGGACAGAACGGTATGTACGATATTGATTCGGGCTATACCCACATGAACCGGATCCTTGAAAAAGGCCTGGCTCCCACGGCAGTGATCGCGGTCAACGACCACGCCGCGCTTGGGATCATGCAGAGTCTCCGTGAACACGGTCTCAAAATCCCGGATGACATCTCTGTTGCCAGTTGCGATAACACCTATCTGGCGGCATCGTCCTACCCGAAGCTGACCAGCATCGATTACAACTATGCAGAATACGGCGCCCTGCTGGTCCAGACAGCCATTCATAAAATCGATCGGCAGCCTGTCGAGCGGCTGCAGCTGATCGATCCCGCACTCATCATACGGGAAAGCAGCGGTAAGGCAAAAAAGACAACATAAATGTGACAAGTTGCACAGAAACAATCCTTCAAATATGTGGAATATAGTAAAACTTATCTTAATACTTCTTAAAATATTGACATTTGTATATGAAATGTTAATTCTTATGATATATTTTACCACTCCACAAGTCAAGTGTGAAGTCTATGCACTTGTCACATTCGTTTTCCTCTGTGTTACCCCTTTATTCCATCAGCAAACTCTCAACGTTTTGGCAGGTGTGAGGGCGGTTCCAGAATACTGTCATCACAGATTCAATTTCTGAAAGACCTCATCCCTGTCGTCCTGCTCGATCCCCAGATAGCAGCGCGTGACTGCAAACGAGGAGTGATTGTAGATATTCATCAGCATCACTTCCGGCACGTTGTTTTTCCACGCATGATATCCAAATGTCTTGCGCAGTGAATGACAGCTGATCTTACCCTCTATCCCGCTCGCGGCGCATGCCCCCCGTATGATCGCGTACGCCTGCGTGCGCGAGATCGCCTGGCTGCGTGACCGGTTATTGCAGAAGATCTTGTCCGCCTCGCATTCCGGATTCTGATAGGATCTGTACAGATCCAGCGCCTCCTTCGCGTTCTGGTTCAGCAGGATCGTATTGCGCTTGCCCGTCTTCTGTTCCGTGACGCTCACGTACTTTCTCCATGTATGGCTGTCAAAGTTGTATACATCCCTCCAGTCCAGATTTAACAGATCGCTGATCCGCAGCGCTGTGTTGATCCCCACTACAAACAGTGCATAATTCCGATATTGATCCTTTTCCAGAAAATACTTCTTGATCGTCTCAATATCATTCTGATTTCTGATCGGTATCGTTGTTCCCATGTTGTTCTCCTTTCCCAGCAGCAAGTGCATAGTACTTGGGAACTGTCAATAAATTACTCATGACAATGACTTGCCTGAATGCCCATCTGCGGCATCAGAAAATCTTGACACAGCCCACTATGCCTGCGATTTTCTTCTTTGCAGATGAACATTTATGCGGCGTCCTTGTCACAAGTAATTTTTGAACAGTTCCTTGGGAGCTGCAGAAAAGTATCCTGCAGTTCCTTATATCGTACTATATCCTGCTCTAAGACGCTATCAGGAAATATATGATCTCTCTCCAGTGCTCCATCCAGACAGAAATTAGATTTGTGGGCTGCATGATTCGTGCCAGTGCTAGGCAAAATTTCGACGGCGATGCGGTGGCATCGTCTAGAAATTTTAACGACGCAATGGTGCGAAACAGGCGGTTCACGATTCTAATTTCTGATCGGATGGAGTGCTAGTGCCAGGTGTGAAAGTGCTGTCCTCGTAATATTTTGCCTGCGCATGCCACATCCTGCTGTAGACACCATCCGCCTCCGACAGCAGGGCGTCATGATCTCCCCGCTGGACCAGCCTTCCCTCATGAAAGACCAGTATCTCGTCGCAGAAACGGCAGGACGAGAGACGGTGCGAGATAAAGACAGCCGTCTTATTCCCTACCAGCCGATGGAACCCGCTGTAGATCTCATGTTCTGAAATGGGATCCAGCGCCGCGGTAGGCTCGTCGAGTATGACGATCGGCGCATCCTTGTACAGGGCACGCGCCAGGGCAATCTTCTGCGCCTCCCCGCCGGAGACCTCCACACCATCCTTGTCAATATTTTTGTACAGACTGGTCTTTAGTCCGTTTTCCATCCGGGAAAGCCTTCTGTCAAACCCTGCCTTCTCAAGGCAGAGCCGCACCCTGTCATCATCGTAATCCCCTGATGCCGCCACATTTTCTCCAAGCGGGAGTGCCAGCAGGCAAAAATCCTGAAATACGACAGAAAACTGCCGCAGATACTCCGCAGGATCATATTCCCGAATGTCCTCCCCGTTCAGGAGGATCTGCCCCGCGTCCGGATCGTACAGCCGGCAGAGCAGCTTCACCAGTGTTGTCTTGCCGCTCCCATTCATGCCGACAACCGCATACTTTCTGCCCGGCGACAGCCGGAAAGAAACATTTTCCAGCGCCATCTTCGCCGTTCCCTCATACCGAAACGAGACATTCTTTACCTCGATGCAGGCGCCTTCCTTCATCTTCTCCCCACTGATATGACCATGTCCCTTCGGCAGCACATCCGGCAATTCCAGATAGTCAAAAGAACTCTCCATACGGCGCGCATTCATCAGGATCTCGCTCCTTCCCTTTGACCAGATCTTGATGCTCTCCGAAAAACGGTAAATCGCAGACGCGAACAGTACCACCGACCCTGCCTGCAAAGCGCCGTCGAGCGCGCGCAGCACGATAAAGAAATACGCTCCTCCCATCAGGATCCCCGACGCAGCTCCGTCCCAAAATCCCGCGCGCTGTTCCAGACGGCTCTCCGCTTCCACCATCTGATCCCTCTCCTTCTCCCGGAGCGCGCTTTTGATCAACGGCTGCGCATGATAAAGCCTGATGTCCTTTCCCTCGCGGTAGGTGATGCCGCCCCGCATCAGATAATTACTTCTGCTGCTCTGCCCATCGTACAGCGCTTTCTGCTTTTCCTTCATCGACTGGATCCGCCGCTCATATCCCGATGAGATGCAGAGGATCGTCAGCGTATACACCAGAAACACCAGATTGGACCAATGTCTCCAGAAATCGCCTTTCGACAGGACCGGAACCATCAATACCACGGAAGCTGCGATCCCTACAGCCCCCGCACAACATCGCTGGAACTGCGGGATCATAAAGTATGCCCCGCATCCCCAGTCATAATCATTCTGCACCCTTGCCCGGACCGCAGCCGCCGCTGCACTGTCGAGCTGCGCATAGTCCATATCCATATTTTTACTGTCAAATTTCCACTCGACCAGATCATTACAGTACTCCGAATGCGGAAGCCCGCAGCGGTAAGTCCACCCCCGGACCGCATTCAGGGCAAAAAGCACAGCCACACCGGCGATCGCCCGGATCAGCAGACTTTTATAATCTGCCCCCGCCTCCAGCCCATTGATCAAAAGCACGGAAAGCAGGGCGCTTCCCAGCGGGATAAACGCTTCCATCAGCGCGAGCCCAAACGCCATCAGCAGGGACTGCGGCTCGCACTTCCATATTTCAACAAGACATTTTTTCAGCATCAGATCATCGCCTCCTTCTTGTAATAATGACTTTGAACACGATACATCTCTTCGTATTCCGGACACTTCTCCAGCAGCTCCTCGTGACTCCCCTGCGCTTTCACCTTCCCGTTTTCCAGAAAGACCACCCTGTCGCAGAACCGGGTGCTGGCAAGCCTGTGCGAGATAAAAACTGCCGTCTTTTCACCGGACAGGTTATAGAACATCTCATACGTCTCACTCTCGGCGATCGCATCGAGCGCGGCTGTCGGTTCGTCGAACAACAGCAGCATCGCATCTTTGTAGAGCGCGCGCGCCATCAAAAGCTTCTGCTGCCGCCCGCCGGAGAACGCCGCTCCGCCATCTTCCTCGAGATTCATCAGCATGCTGTCCATCCCCTGCGGCAGTTTGCAGACCGCATCCCACAATCCGACTCTCATGAGAGACGTTCTGACCCGCTCCCTGTCAATCTGTGTTTCCTGCAGCGAGACATTCTGCGCCGCCGTAAAAGGCAGTATGACAGATTCCTGAAAGACCGGTGCGACCAGCCGATACAGATCCTCTCTCCGAAGATCCCTGACGTCAACGCCGTTTAGCAGGATCCTTCCGCTGTCCGGCTGGTATAATCCGCACAGCAATTTGATGATGGTCGTCTTCCCGGCACCATTCACACCGACCAACGCGATCTTTTCCCCGGCTCTGATCCGCAGATCAAAATGTTCCAGAACCGGATTTCTCCCTTTATAGGAAAAACTGACGTCCTCAAAGACAATGGAGACCGGCTCATCCTCCCCATGCCGCACCTGAGATACCGCCCCTTCTGCCGGGCACGCTTCCTCGTCTGCCGAATCCAGATAATCGCGCATCCTGTCCAGGGGCGGCACCGCCTGCATCATCTGCCCGACACTGTCCGAGGTCTGGGTCACTAACGCCGAAAACGATGCGATCGCACTGCACGCAAGGATAAAATCCCCGATGGAAATGCTCCCCTGGACCGCCAGCCACAAAAAATACAGATACGAGATGCCGTCCCTCGCAAACATGGAAGCCGCTTCCACAAAAGCAGCCCCGAAATACCTGCGCTGCACTTCCCTGCGCAGACGGAAATGCGCCTCATTGTAATGTGCAAAACGCGACCGGATCCAGTCCCCCATCTCGTACAGCCGGATATCTTTTCCCAACCGTACATCACAGCTGCAGTCCCTCATGTAGGAACGGCTCGTCTGGAGGACACTGCGCTCTCCGATCCTCTCTACTTCGTACTTTTGCGCCCTGCGCAGCATCGCAAAATTGATCATTGACAGGACAATGATCATCAGCAGCACCCATAAACTCAGCGTTCCTATGATACGTCCATAGAGCACGAAACTGACCACCGCGCCGCAGACCTTTACTGCCCCTTCTGTCATGAGCGTCGTCCCCGACCATGATCCCCAGTCAACGCTCATCACTTTCGCCTCATTGTATTTGTGCTGCCATTCCGCGCTCTCCACATGCTCATAGTCACAGTCAAGTGTCTTGCAGAACAACAGTGTCCTGTAATGGCTTCTGAGACGATTCTGCCTGACGCTTTTTCCCCTGGAAGCCATATTGCCAACCGCCTGTGAGATCATGACCACGATCGTCAATCCTCCCAAAATACAGGCAGCCTCCCCGCTGTCAGCCCGCGCAGCTACCAGATCCACGCCGATCTTTGGCAGATACATCGCGACATACGGCGTGATCACGATACTCAGCGCCTCAAGGACCATCAACACCATGAGTACCCTGTCGCTCGACCATATTCCGCGCAGCAGATACACCAGATGGTTCCACACAGAATAACCTTCTCTTTTTCCTCTCTTCTTCATACCAGTCTCCTTCCCCGGATCGCACTCTCCTCCATTTTCCGATCACTTCTCTTGCTAATTCTAAACATCCTAAACAAATCGCAAACCTCCCTTTTCCTGCCCGATCGCACGCACACCCTGTGCGCTGCATAGCGGCGTATCTCCTCTGCACGGGAATGCGCAAAAAAACCGTAGATTTTACTCTACGGTTTCGTCACACCAAATAAAGTGAATGCGTTCGAGTAAAATAAAATCAAATCCCAAGCATGCAGAAGAAACCGCCAAAGCAGTCGTGTTCTAACCTGTTGTATTGATCTTATCTACTCTTTTCCAGCCATACCCATGCCGCCGATCATACGACATCAGATACGCCGAATCCCATCACCTCTCTTATTATTCATGAGATCATGTTACCGAAAAATCACTCTCCTGTCAAGTGAAACGCTCACTTTTTCTACAGATCCCGTAACAGTTCGTTACTGTTCACGCCCCAACTATTTCTGACACGATTTTATGTAATGAAGGCGTAAACAGCAACCCGTCTGCACACAAAATGCTAAAGTGCAAGCATTTTGGCGCACGTTTTTCACTACTTTTATTGACGAGTGAACAGTAACAACAGTTCTCCCCTCGGCTTCCTGTTACAGGCATCAAGCCATGCCAAAAAAAGCTTCGCGGTTGGCTTGATGTATCTCGACCACAACGTTTTCTCACGGACTTCGCAGCGTCCTGTTCAGCACTTTTCTGTTTTCAAGGTTGCACTCAGATTTCCACCCCACAACGCAAAAAGACCATGGCTGCCCGAAGCGTCTGATACCATGGTCTTTGATCCTGATCGAATGTACAATCGAGTAGGGGAATGACTTTCTCCCCTACTCGCGCGCCGGGCACCCGTCAGCTTTTGCTGACATGCTTCCTTGAGGTGCACGTGTGCAAAAAAACATGACCATACAGCCATGTTCCTATGATTCCAATATACAGATCCCAATATATACCATCATATAAAACAATTGTAAGGCGAAAACAGACGGGCAGATCTTCAGCATAAAAACATACCAAAAATTACCCTGCAATATTTACTTTGTCATTTTCACCATTACAATCAAATTTAACATGTTATATCCTCCATAATACTTTTTAACAGCGCCACATTTTCTGCGCTGTTCTACTATTTATCATACATGCACATTAGTCTCCTGTCAAGTCCCGTTTTTCAAACACGCTCTGGCGCAACAGTTCAGGATAAAACTCAAGGGGCGCGGATCTTGTCCGGATGCAATGTCACCCTAAATGAAAAGAAATGTGGAAAACTGAATCGTTACATGATATTATGAGATCATAGCAGCGATCAGGAAGAACGGCTTATGTCGAAAACAAGAAAGGAGAAACCGCTTATATGGGCGATATTGATATCAGCGTCAAGAATTTCATTAAGATCAATTCCGTATTTGCACAATTGTTTGAAAAGGGCGTATATCATGGATCAACACATATAGAATATGAAAAACTTCAGGAATTGGACTCAGCAAACCAGGATACCATAGATTTTAAGAATGGATGTTTTAAGGAATTCGAAAGACTCCGAGATGCGGCGAAAATAACAATGCTTTTTGACAACAAAGCGGCATTTCAACTCATCCTGGGCGTCGAGGGACAGACTGACATACACTATTACATGCCCGTAAGATGTATGGAAATCGACGCTGTTTCCTATTCAATCCAATGCCGAAAAATTTCCCAGATAGCAAAGGAAGATAGAACGCTAAAAAAATATGCTAACGGTGTGCCCAAAGGAACAAAGATCGTGCCCGTAGTTACACTCGTATTCTATACCGGAACCAAAACGTGGGATGGTCCCATGAGCTTATATGATATGCTGGATGTTCCTGCGGACATGAAAGAATGGCTGCTGCAAGCAACGCCGGACTACAAAATGAACCTGATCGACGCAAGACACATGACAAAAGAACAGCTTAGCGAATATGAAGGAGATCTGAAGGCTTTTCTGCTGATGCTGCAAGAACATTTTGACGAGGAGCAGTTGAAAACAGCACTTGCTACACACCGTGAAACATGGTATGCTCTAAGTAAGATCAAAAATGATAAAAGATATGCGGAATATATCGATAGCGTATCTGATGCAGAGTTGGAGGGAGGCATTTATATGGATGCGACACTGGATTATATTGAAAAACGCGGTGAAATGCGCGGCGAAATGCTTGGTGAGAAACGCGGTGAAGATCGAGGTTTGGATCTGGCTGCCGAATTGTATCAAATCCTTGCCAATGAAAAAAAACTCGACGAATGGAATACTGCCGTAAAAAACAAAAACAAGATGTTGGATCTGCTCAGAGAATATTCTTTGATCAAAGATTAAATAAAATATACTATGCACTGGGAAAGGGCTGTCAATTTGGCAGCCCTTTTCTATTCCCACAATGAACTGCCATACGGGAACAGTATCCTGCCCTGCAAATAGCTCTCACAGCAAAAATCCCGCCCCGGATATTTTACAACATTGACATTTCACCCCGAATACGCTACCTTAGATATAGAAACAGGCAAAATAAACTGAAAACCCGCCGCCGCGGGCAAGGGGTGTCTCCGTGAAAAAAATCATCAAAAATACAATATTTACCATACTGCTCTCCGTCCTGATCATACTCGGACTTTTTTTTGCGTATCTGTACTTTTATGCCTCCAATGACAGGAATCTGTCCGGGAAGTGGACTGCCCGGCTGGACATGACAGAGCAGGCGGCTGTCACGGCGCTAGGCTGGCTGCAGGACATGGAGGCAGTCTCCGTCTCCATGCAGGACATGGAGTACTACATGCATGATCTGACCATCGAGCTTGACCTGACGCTCGAACAGACCACACGCACTGAGGGAACCTTTGCCTCCGCGCTCGTGCCGGAGAGCTACGCTGCCTGCAGCCAGGCGGCATATGAGTCGTTTGCCGCTGCGTTTCGGGATCTTGTGACAGAGAGACTCCGCATGGCGGGCTACACAGGTGATCTGAGCGAGGAAGCCGTCGAGTCGCTCATCGCCGAGACGTTTGGCATGCCCACCGTCTCCTATCTAAGCACATGCGTTCCCGACCTGCTGCCCCCGCTGGAAGAACTGCAGACACGCTGCGACGGCAGCGGCACCTACACCGCAGCGGAAGGCATTCTGACCAGGCAGTTCGACAGCGGTTCATTGATCCGCACCAGGACCGAGCGCTATATCCGAAAAGATACCACCCTGGTCCTGACCGAATCGGCGGCTTCCGACGCTGCGGGCTACTTCATGGATCATTATCCCGTATTGTACACGTTGCAGCGATCTCATGAGTCGCAATAAGATTTTGATCCGTACTGGTTCCATACCGATATCTGACACGATGCGTGTCCGGCTGGCCAAGGAACTGTCCAAAAACATGTATTGTTCCTAAGAAGGGAGTTTCCATGAAAAATAAGCTGAAAAATATCCTGCAGAAGATCAATGTCTTCATACTGTCCGCAGTCCTGGTGTGCGCCATGCTGCCTGTCCGTGCCGACGCAGCGTACGAGATTCCCGGAACCTGCCAGATACAGACGGATTCCGGCGCTCAAAATACCGTAAAGACTCTGGACTACAGCTATGACCGCAACACCTACTTTTCCCTGCGCGACATCGCCGTGCTCCTGAACGGAACGGAGAAATCCTTTTCCCTGGAAGTCACGAAAAATGCGGTCGCCCTGAACCCCGGAAATGCCTACACGCCTGTGGGCGGTGAAAATACCCCCTGGGAGAGCGGTGAAAACCCGGATATCGCCCTGCGACGCAACGAGTTCAAGATCGCCGGGCAGACCGTCTATTATTATACGCTGATCGCGGCGCTGCCCTCCGGCAGCTATGACTGTTTTATGATGGCGGCAGATCTGGCACTGATCCTGGACATGGACATCACCGCCCCGGCCCCGGGTTCTTTTCGGATCGACACCCAGACGCCCTTTGATGTCTCCCCCGCCGCCCTGGAGTCGGCAGGCTATTTTTACGGCGTCAACGGTGTGCTGGCAGGCGATGCCACCACAGGAGAGATTTACTATCAATATCAGTCCGACATGCCCTGTCCCATAGCCAGCACCTCCAAGCTCATGACGTGTCTCATGACGATGGACGCCGTCTCATCAGGACAGCTATCCCTCGAGCAGACCGTCACCGTCTCCGATGTCGCAGCCTCGCTGTCTGCCTCCTCCGACGGCGTGATCCCCCTCGAGGCGGGTCAGCAGCTCACCGTGCAGGAACTACTGGTGGGCGCCCTTCTGCCCTCGAGCAACGAGTGCGCACTGAGCCTGGCAGAGGCGATCGCCGGATCGGAGGACGCCTTTGTCCAGATGATGAATCAGAGAGCGGCGGAGCTTGGACTCTCCCAGGCAGTCTTTTACAACAGCAACGGACTGCCCTCCTACACGGGAGACGCGGTTCCCTCAAAACGCCAGAACCGCATGAGCGCACAGGATATGTTCCGGCTGGTGTCCCACCTCCTGAAAGTTTATCCGCAGATCACGGACATCACTTCCATGAAAAGCGCCACCCTGCCGTCGCTCGACCTTGAAGTGCGCAACACGAACCCGCTCCTGCACAATCTGCCCGAAGCCACCGGCTTAAAGACCGGCACGACCAACAAATCCGGCGCCTGCCTGGTCACGTCCCTGACTGCCGACGGCGGAAGCGCAGCGCACGATCTCGTCGTCATTGTTTTCGGCACCGAGGATTCCATAGAGCGGGGGCGCGTCTCCGCACTGCTCGCCAGATACGCCCTGCAGACCTTTTATGCCGGCACACCGGACTCCCCGGAAAGCGGGACGGTTCCCGCAAATCTCCCCACGCACGCCGAGGCAGCTGTAGATCGGATCCTCCAAACTGCCAGAAAGCACGCACAGACAATACAACCTTCCTGACCGCCGTCACCCCAGCGCCACGTCAAGCACCATCATGACGACAAACCCGACTGCGACGCCGATCGTCCCGATGTTGGTGTGTTCCCCAGCCTGTGACTCCGGGATCAGCTCCTCGACGACGACATAGATCATCGCCCCCGCCGCAAACGCCAGGAAATAAGGCAGCACCGGCACGATCAGCCCCGCGAGGACGATCGTCAGCACCGCCCCCACAGGCTCCACAAGCCCGGAGAGCACACCGTACATAAACGCCCTCCTCCTCGAAGCGCCCTGGCTCTTTAGCGGCATTGATATGATCGCCCCCTCCGGGAAATTCTGGATCGCGATGCCGAGCGCCAGCGTAAACGCCCCCGCCAGCGTGATCTGTGTGTTTTCCAGCAATGCACCCGCGAAAGTGACACCGACCGCCATGCCCTCCGGTATATTGTGCAGCGTCACCGCAAACACCATCATTGTCGTCTTCTTCGCCTTTGACCGGATCCCCTCCGGCTTCTCCGTGTCAAGATGCAGGTGCGGAATCACGCTGTCGAGTGCCAGCAGGAATGCCATCCCCAGGATAAACCCGACCGCCGCCGGGATCCACGCGACCTTTTCCTGCTCCGATGCCATCTCGATCGAAGGGATCAAAAGCGACCACACCGATGCAGCCACCATGACGCCCGCCGCAAACCCCATCAACATCTTTTCTATCTTTTTATTGATCTTGTTTCTCATAAAAAATACCATAGCCGATCCAAGCAAGGTGCCGATGAACGGTATCATCACACCTGCCGCCACACTGATATCCATACTGATACCCATGCTATATTCCTCCTTTTTCTTCCTTATTACTATATGCCTGCACCTGTTACCGGGTGCAAAGACAATTTTAAAGTTAGTTGTGTCTAACTGCTGATCACTATAACATATTCCTGCCGGTTCGTCAAGCACATCGCCGGGCGCGCGCATTTTTCCGGTACAGTTCAGCCATCGGCTTCCTGTCACAGGCATAAAGCCATGCAAAAACCGTGCAATATTTGCATTATCTGTATAGTATGTCACTTGTTTTATACATAATACACAACGCTGAACAAAAGCCTTGATGATCCCCCGATAAGCAGATATAATAAGGCTAATATCTGCCATATTTGGGAATTTCCCGCAGCAACAAGGAAGGAAGGTACACATCACTTATGAAAAAAATATTTACCCAACGCCTCTTTTACTACATGCTCGCCGCTCTGGTCATCACGATCACAGCCATCTTCTGCCTGCAGACAGCTGTCAACCGGGCGGACAACACCCGCTCCAGCCAGGCAAAGCTTGAAGATGTCCGGCAAAAGCTCGCCTCCAACGAGGCAAATATCGCCCAGCTCACGGAGAACCTCAGCCAGGACAACCTCGCCAAGACCAGAGCTTTTGCCGATATGCTCGCCGCGGATCGATCGATCTTCGGCAATGCGGACAAGCTCGATCAGATCCGGGAGCGGCTGATGGTCAATGAACTGCACATCATCGATGCGGACGGGATCATTACCAGCAGCACGATCGACGCCTATATCGGGTTCGACATGAAAAGCGGCGAACAGTCCAACGCCTTCATGGTGATCGTGGACGACCCTTCCATAGAGATCGTGCAGGAACCGCAGGTGAACGTGGCGGAAGGAATCGTCATGCAGTATATCGGTGTGGCGAGAACCGATGACAAGGGGCTCGTGCAGGTCGGCGTGCGCCCGGAGGTGCTCGAGCGGACGCTTGCCGGCACGGAGCTGTCCGTCGTTTTGAAAGATATCGACTTTGGCGAAAACGGCTATATCTATGCCATCGACACCACAAGCGGGCTGATCCTGGCACACAATAACGCAAGCCTGGTGGGAACCCCTGCCGCCGACGCCGGCTTCCCTTCAAACCTGACAGGCAGGGGAAAGGCCGTCATCGACGGTACTAAAGGTTATTATGTAGCGGAGTCCTGCGGCGACAAGGTCATCGGAACCTTCATGCCTGCAGGCGAGTACTATGCCGGACGCCGCAGCCAGACGATCGTCGTGTCCCTGAGCATGATGATCATATTTGGCGTACTGCTGCTGATGATCAGCCACATGGTCGACAGCAAGATCGTCCGTGGGATCAACCGCATTTCCAGCTCGATGCACGAGATCGCCGAGGGAAATTTCGGGATCACAGTGGATGAGCAGGGCAATCCCGAGTTCATCATGCTGTCCGACAGCATCAATAAAATGGTGGCGGGCATCCAGCAGAGCATCCGCGAGAACGAAAGCCTGCTCACGCAGCAGATACAGGACATGGAGCACAACAAACTCATGATCCAGAACATCAAAAACGCCTGCAGAGATCTGAATGCCGTGTCGGGGGAGACGCTCGAGAACGCCGAGAACATCTTCAACGGAACCGGGGAGCAGGAAAAAGCCGTTGAGGATCTAAAGCTGACTATGGACCAGCTGACCGAAGAGCTGAACAACAGCGTGAACGCCTCCGCCTCAGTCACCGCCGCCACCGGAACGACCTCTGACAAGATCCTGCAGACACAGTCCCGCATGCAGCTTTTGACAGACTCCATGCAGAAGATCAGCGACATGTCCATGAAGATCGAGAAGATCATCGGGGAGATCGATTCCATCGCGCAGCAGACCAACATGCTCTCGCTGAACGCCTCCATCGAGGCGGCGCGGGCGGGCGATATGGGCAGAGGCTTCGCCGTCGTTGCAAGGCAGGTCGGCGCGCTTGCCACACGCAGCGCACAGGCGGCAAGGGAGACGACCGAGCTGATCATGAACTCGATCAGCGCCGTGGAGGACGGACGGGCGATCACGGAACAGACCGTGGAAGCGTTTGACATTGTCGTGGAAAATATCGAACAGACCGACCACAACATCGCCGAGATCACCAGCATGGTCCGGCAGAATGTCGACATCGTAGCCCACGCGGTCAGCCAGATCGAGCGAATCTCCGGCGTCGTGGAGGACAACGTGCGCATTTCGCAGGACACAAAGCAGGTCTCCGCCAACATGGCAGACATCACAGGCAAGCTGCTGGAGATCGTGGAATCATAAAAAGCCACACCCTTTGACAGATAAAAAAACACGAATCACAAAAGAAACTTTATAAAATCATTAGACAAAATAGACAAATAGATGTATAATTGTCACATATATATTCATTATTTATCCTGAGCAAAAGACAACATGCAGTCAAACGATTTGGTACCGCATGAGAACGACCGATTTTATATCCCACAGATGCGTTTGGGGACATCTCCCGCTTCTATGAGAGTACCCGAAAGTGCCGGAATGTACTGAACAGCTGCTTAGCCTGGCCGCACAGAAGAAATAACCGATATATTAGGAAGCTGTCAAAAATGATTTGTGTATTGTTTCCATTTATGAAATATAATATGAAATGCGAAAGCATGTACTGAAAGATGTGCAAAGTTGTTTTCTACAGCTCCAAAGAAATAAAAAGTAAGGAGAACCGAGAACTATGTTAAAAAAATTGAACAACCTACAAATCAGGGACCGGCTTGTCAGAGCCTTTGTCACAGTCGCATGCCTTATGACCGCAGTTTCCGCTGTTATATTGATCATGATGCTTGTTCTCTCACGGATGTACGCATCCGCATTAGTTGACTACGGTTTTGCACAGGGTGATATCGGAAGGGCAATGGCACAGTTTGCGGATTCGCGCTCCGCGATGCGCGGCATCATCGGCTACGATGAGCAGGACGCGATCGATACCCTGCTCAAGAACCATGAAACCTACAAATCCGAATTCACACGCGAGTTCGACAGCCTTGAATCCGCCATGGTAACTGCGGAGAACAGGGCACTCTACGACGATGTTCAGGAAAAACTCGACGATTACTGGGCATTTGAGCAGGAGATCATCAGCCTGGGCGCGACAGTGGACCTCGAGCAGTGCAAGGTCGCACAGGACATGGCGCTGGGTGAGCTCGCCCCCATGTACAATGATATTTACGACGACCTGACACAGATCATGGAGATCAAGGTGGACAAGGGGCAGTCCGTGTCAGCCCTTCTCTCGACCGTCGTGATCATCCTCATCGTGGTCATCGTTGTTTTCATCACGCTGGCAATCGTCTTTGCGCTCTCCCTGGGCAAAGGGATCGCGAACGGCATCGCAACTCCGCTGGATGCGCTCAAGGATCGTCTGAACACATTTGCACAGGGCGACCTGTCCTCACCGTTCCCGACCGTCGACACCAAGGACGAGCTCGCCGAGATGGTCGACACGACCGTTGACATGGCAGCCGCACTGCAGTTTATCATCAACGATGTCAAAGATATCCTGAACCAGATGGCTGATGCCGACTTTACCGCATCAAGTGCCGATAAGTCCAGATACGCCGGAGAGTTCGAGGCGATCCTGGATGCCATGGCACGTCTGAAGAAACAGATGGCAGAGACACTGCAGTCTGTGAGCGAGGCTTCGAACCAGGTCGCTGCAGGCGCAAACAATCTGTCCGAAGCCTCACAGAGTCTCGCAGAGGGCGCGACTGACCAGGCCGGCGCTGTCGAGGAGATGCAGGCGACCATAACCACAATCTCCGATGACATCCGGGTTACGGCTACCAGCGCAGGAGATTCTTACAGCCAGGCACGCTCCTACGCCGAGGAGGCAGAGCGCAGCCACAGGGAAATGCAGGCGATGATGGACGCGATGACAAGGATCAACGACGCCTCACAGCAGGTCGGCAACATCATTTCCGAGATCGAGGACATCGCATCGCAGACAAACCTGCTCTCGTTAAACGCTTCCATTGAGGCGGCAAGAGCCGGCGAGGCAGGCAGAGGCTTCTCAGTCGTCGCAGACCAGATCCGCCAGCTTGCGGAACAGAGTGCAAACTCCGCCGCAGAGACCAGGACACTGATCGAGACCTCCCTGAATGCGATCGCCGACGGAAGCAAGACCGTGGATATCGTAAATGACTCGATCAACCGCGTGGTGGAAGGCATGGAGCAGATTGCCCAGTCCTCCAAGTCCATCAGCGAGATGGCAAACGACCAGGCGGAGGCAATGAAGCAGGCGGAACAGGGCGTCAGCCAGATCTCCGAGGTTGTCCAGTCGAACTCCGCAACAGCGGAGGAAACTTCCGCGACAAGCGAGGAGCTGTCGGCACAGGCGGCTACACTCGATTCGCTGATCAGCAAATTCCGGCTTCCGAACATATAAAAAGTATACAGATTCAAAAACTACATATAGAAACGCATGATAAAAGGGGTTGTCATTCTGACAGCCCCTTTTATCATGCGTTATCAAGCCTTAGGTACAAGTTCATCATCCCCCGTCCAGGAGCAGATCGGCGTAGATCCCGCCAAGCTCGCGCAGCCCCTGCGCGATCATTCCCGCAAAGCGCACCGCCCCCTCGTACCGCAGATGTGTGTTGTCCGTCTTGCCCTCCGGATAATTTTCGTACACTCCGGCGTCGAAGTACATATACCAGCTGCGGCTGTCCGGCTCGCCCGCGCTCTTCAGCGCACTCCGGCTCATGCTGTACAGATCCACCAGCGGCACCCGGTTTTTCTCCGCCGTCTGCTTCATCGCCGCCACATAATCCGAGTGGGCGCCCATCCCCAGATGCCTCGCGTCCACAAAGCACCTGCGCTCCAGAGGCGTGATCAGCACCGGATGGGCGTGATGCTTCCTGGCGGCATTGATATACATCTGCCCCTCGATCACTGCAAGCCGCCCCTCGTCCATAAAGCTCTTGGTGCTCCTGCCGTTTTTGGCGTGGTTTGACAGGACCACGCCCTCTCTGGTATACAGGGAAAATACCTGTCCGATCCCCGTCTGTGGATATGTCGTGATGTCATTTGTCTGAACGGTTGAATCCGCCGCCCAGAAGATCCTGACTGCAGTGTCTTCCATAGTATATTCTTCTTTCTTTCCAAAAAAGGGAAACTGTCGTTTCCCTTTTCTTTTTTCTTAATCCTTAACTTTATTCCTTAACTGCCCCGATGTTGACGCCCTTCACAAAATACTTCTGCAAGAACGGGTACAGGATCATGAACGGGAGGACCGCCGAGATGATACCCGCGTTGTAGAGTGTACTCTGCGACACCTTGTAACCCGTGATCGGGGTGTCGCCATCCATGATCATATTTCTCAGCTTATACTGGAAATTGACCTGGAGCGGATCTGTGATGTAGATCTTCACGGTCGAGTAGTCGTTCCACACGGCCACCGAGAACATCAATCCGATGGAAGCGAGCGCCGCCTTGGAGAGCGGGAGCACGATCTTGAAGAAGATCCCCATCGGAGAACAGCCGTCGATCTTTGCCGCCTCATACAGCGATCCCGGGATGCCCTCAAAGAAGTTCCTCATCAGTACCAGGTTGTAGACATTCATACCGTGCTTTACGACGAGGATCCACCAGTTGTTCACCAGACCTAATCTTCTCATCACCAGATACTCCGGGATCATACCACCCGAGAAGATCATGGTAAAGAGCAGTATGTACGCAAAGAGATTGCGCCCGGGCATCTCAAACTGGACGAGCACGTATCCGCCGAGTGTGGACAATATAAGTCCTAACAGCGTTCCCAGCAAAGTAGTGACAACCGAGATGATGAACGGCATATACAGCTGCTGGGTTCCAATTATCGTCTTGTAACCATCCAGTGTAAACGAATTGGGCCACAACATGAACTGGTACACGCCAACCTTGTTGAAGGAATCCACGACCACCTTCCAGATCGGAACAATGATGACCAGTCCGATCAATATGAACACGATATAGTTCACAACGTCAAATACATGCAGCTTCTCGCTGGGTTTTTTGCTAACCATTTCTTTTGCCATTAACCACACCTCCTAGACAATACCGCGGCCGCGGACTTTCTTGCTCACATGGTTGCAGATCAGTACCAGCACACAGCCCACGAGGGAACGGAACAGGCCGACAGCCGTCGAGTAACCGTAGTTTGGCAGCGCGATCGCAAAGGTCTGACGGTAAATATATGTCGCGATGACGTCCGACACCTCAAATACTGCATTGTTATAGAGTACGAACACGGATTCGAACAAATTCATGACCTTCGCAAGGTTCAGGATCAGTACCGTGATGATCGTGTTGGACAGTGCGGGCAGCGTCACGAAACGGATCTTCTGCATGCGGGTAGCGCCGTCGATGTCCGCAGCCTCGTACAGTTCCGGGTTGATGCCGGACAGGGTAGCCAGATAGATGATCGTCCCCCAGCCTGTCTCCTTCCAGACCTGGATAAACCAGTAAATAGGGCGCCACCATGTCGTGCTCGCGAGGAAGTAGATATTTTTGTCCGTCTCCCCCAGCACTCCCCAGTCTCTCAGGAGACCGTTCACCATACCGGTACTTGACGGTGACAGAAACAAACTAAAGATCGATGCCACGACCGCCCACGACATGAAGTGCGGCAGGTAGATGATCGTCTGCAGTGTCTTCTTTGCGAACAGATTCTTCATCTCATTCAGGAAAATAGATACCACGACCGCCGAGATGTTGGTCAGGAGCAGGTTTGCGATACTCAGCTCGAGCGTGTTCCAGAATGCGGTCCAGAAAGCCGGGGTTGAAAACATCTTCGCAAAGTGATCGAAACCGACAAATGTCTTTGCTCCCACCGGCTTGTAATCATAAAATGCGTAGCGCACACCGAGCATCGGCCAGTAGTGCATGACAAGCAGAAACAGCAAAACCGGCAGAAACATGAGGTAGTATCCCCTGCTGTTCCATATGCGGAGCCCAAGCGGTTTCTCCCGAACCTCTATGCCGCTGGAGGTTACGACTTTTTTCTTACTCATACCGTTCTCTTCCTTTCTGTATATAGTTATATTGATGCGACCGGATCGGGTCAAACCTGACAATATTTGCGCTCCCGCCTGGGGAACCGCAAACAAATGACCCTGCCATCCTGCTCGTCGATTTGTTTACAGTCCTTCGCAGACAGAAGCGCAAACTACTTGCCATATTTTATACCATACTGTTCATCGTTGCCGCTATATCACTGCGCCGCATTCAGCTCTGCCAGGCACTGGTCTATGATCGGACCAACCGTGTCAACATAGGTCTGCATTGCCGGCTCCACCTCGCCGCCGTCCACTACCACTGCCGTGATCACTGCCATCTTTGCGTCGTGGATCGTTCCGGACTCATTTGTGAATGTCTCGGAAACCGGTGTGGCAGGTGCGTCCACACAGTTCTCTGTAAAGAATTTGTTGCCAGCCGCCGCAAGTTCATCCTGATCGTTAAAGCCGTTTGTCAGCGGTGAGATCGCGAGTGCCGGATCGATATAGTTCTTCTTCCATACTGTGTTCGGATCGTTCGGTGAAGGCTTCATGTGGAATTCGCCTTCCTCATAGGAATAGGACTGTTCCTTTTCCGTTCCGGGATTGGTCGTAAACTCCTCCGCCTTTGTGGACCAGTGTACGTCCTCTGCACCGTATACCCACAGTGTCTGTACGACATCGCCATCGAGCATTGTATCTAACAGCGCATCGAACACTGCCTGATTGTGCACAGGATCACCCTGGTCGATGATAACCCACACCGGCGCTTCCCTGTTGAGATATCCGCCAAACGTATCTTTGATCTCCTGGATCGGAGGAAGCTGTACAAGCTCCTCGTCCACTTCGTTCTTGATTAAAAAGTCTGTGAGGTTTCTGTACCATGTCCCTGCCCAGTATGTGAACACGCCGGCAGAACCCTTCTGGTCATTGGAGAACCATTTCTCACGCGCGATCTTGGTCGATGCGGTCAGTGTCTCCGGATCGATCGCGCCGTCCTTGTAAGCCTGCTGCATCCTCAGAAGTGCCTCCTTGGTCGCATCCTCCTGGAAGCCGTCCACCCATGTGCCGTCATCCTTCTGATAGATCGCCGGGAATGCCCCCTGCCAGAATTCGGGCAGATAGTTGATCCATGGAGCCTCCGTTCCGATAAATCCTGCCGCTACAACGCCGTATGTATCGCCGTCGACGCCGTTTCCGTCCGGATCGCCGTCATGGAAAGTCTTCAGCATATTGTAGTAGTCGTCATACGTCTTTATATCATCTATGTTGATCCCCACCGCATCAAGCCATGCCTTCTTGACATAGGTGACACAGCCATTGCCATAGGCAGGTGCAAAGGCATAGAGATGCCCCTGCGCATCTTTCATATTCTCATTGATGCTTGGAAGCGTGATCCTGGACTGGAACTCTGCGTTCGCGTACGCATCCGCCATATCCCACAGAAGGCCTGTCGGCGCATACTGCTTGAACATCTCAGCGCTCATGATCATCGCATCCGGATAATCCTGGCTCGCGAAGAGACGGCCCACTGCGTCTGTGTAGCCAGAGTGGTCAAGCTGCTGGATCGTCAGATCGATCCCGACTGCCTCCTCCCACTGCTTCTCGAAGTCTGCCTGGCCATTGTCCACAGAGGCGGTCAGTGTACCGTTCACAACAACCGTGATGCCATCCTTGAGGACTTCATGATAATCCGGCTTTCCGGCTGCCGTGTCGCCTGACGCGTCCCCCGATGACGCCGTGTCGTTTGTGTCGTCTGATGCCGCGTCATTTGACGATGACCCCGCAGATGCCGCGTCATTCTTCGTGCCTGTGTCCGATGATGAGGTGGACGCGTTGTCACCACCGCCGCCACATGCAGTCAGGGACACTACCATAGTTGATGCCAAAAGTAAAGATAATGCTCTCTTCTTCATTTCTTACTTTCCTCCCTTTAAATTGTTGAACCTACAAAAGTTTCTAAAAAGTCTGCCAGAACCCACGCCACGCTGCCGTGGCAGACTCTGTATACTCACCTTAGCATTGTAAGCCTTTACATACAAGAGGCAATTTTTGAGAGAGCATGCATATTTTGATAACGATTTTTGAAATCCCTAAAATCAAGGATTATGTAAGCAGTTACATATTGTAATTTTTTTGTAAAGCTGATAAAATGTTACTAAATTTAGAACTAAAATTTGAGATAAAAATCTTTCACTATAAGGAACTCAGGAGTAAATAACGTGACTAAAAAATCCAGGACGGCACAAAGTGACCTCAATCCACCCGAAAAATATACAGGCGCCACAAATACCCGGCAGAGTGACAGACAGGCTATGATGCTCAGGATGGTGTCATCTTACAGTATTTTTCTCTTCGTCATACTGGTGCTTTTCGTTCATTTATACATATCCGACTCCAACAATGCACGCAGCCAGTTTCAATGGCAGGTCAAGTCGACACTCATGAGCAATGTGGAGCTCTTCGAGACGGATCTCGAGATCATGGAGGCTTACTGCCGCCAGCTCCTGCAGGACAACAGGGTCCGGAAGCTGGCGCGGGCGGACGGGATCGACAGCAAGCTCTTTGACCTGGGGATCGCCGTCTCGACGACCATGGCGACGGACGTCTACCCGCAGGCTCTCCTGCCGATGACGGAGTTTTTCTGCTATTTTCCGAAATCAAATTTCGTGCTGGGCTCCGGTTTTTTTATTGAAGAGACGCGATTCTACGACTGGATCAAGGGTTATCCGGAGGAGGAACATGAAAATTTTATGGAAGTGCTTACATCCCCTTCCGATTATTACCGCTTTATCCCGATGAATGCGTTCCGCCCATTCAGCAGCAAAAACTACTATATGTACGTGATCAACATGAACGATCTCTATTACATGGATCTCGACGTGGTCGCGTGCTTTATCCTGGAGGAGGAAAAGCTTTCCTCCCTGTTTGAGTGCATGGAGTCCGACTCCCCATACCGCTATCTGTCAGTCCGCACCGCGCAGACCGACAACATTCTGTCGCTGCATACGCCCGAGAGTGCATATTTTGACGACATGATCACTGACGGCATGTCCGACGAAATGCGGGACTTTCTCGAATCCCGGAAAATGTCCATGGACATCCATACCTCCGCCAACACAGGCTACACTTACTATTACAGCCACCCCTCCTACGATTCCACCACAAATAATGCACCCCCTCAAATATTGTATGCTGCGGTGTTTGTGGCTGCACTCGTGGGCGGGTTCATCATCATCTTCATGTTTTCCAGGCGAAATATCCAGCCGATCATCGAGCTTGACCAGCAGCTGCAGGTGACGGAGCAGGAAAAGAGCAGCCTGCAGGAGGAGAAAAGCCATCTGGAGGAGGTCATGGACAGCCAGCGGCCGATCATCTTCAACTCTTACGTGCGCCAGTTCCTCAGAGGGATGATCGTCTCCCCCGAGGAGGCATCCTACGCCAAAGAGTTTCTGGGGCTTACCGGCGAAAAGTTCACCTACAACGGGCTCTACATCGTCGCCTACAACAGCGCCAATGATTACCAGGCATCCCCAAACGAATTTATCACACTCGAGGAGTGCAATCAGATCGTGCGGGAGACACTCGCGCAGTTCCTGGGAGAACCGCTCTACTTTTTCAGCCCATCCGACCGCGTGTATGCGGTCATTGTAGTGGGCAGGCCTGACGACGGCAAAGACCTGATCATCCGAACGAACGAAGCGGTCATAAAGCTGCACGACTATCTGCTGGACGCGCACGGCATCTGGCTCTTTGCGGGCATCGGCAAAAATACGGATGATATCTTAAACGTGTGGGAATCCTACCAGCAGGCGATGGACGCCGTAAACTACACCAGCAAAAATTATATCTTTTTCCCGTATGAGTTCATCAAAAAAGACTCCAGCGCATTTTACTATCCGCCGGAGCTTTCGACGAAGCTGATCCACTTTATCACGACGGGCAACACACCGCAGGTGCTCGAGCTCTTCAACCTGCTGCACCAGGAAAACATCGAGGAGCGCGCCCTGCCCATCAACATGGTACAGTTTCTGCTGTCCGATATCAGGAACACGCTGCTCAAGGCAAGGTTCGCACTCCCGCAGAATACGCCGGCAGATGTGGTCAAGAGCCTGGATGAGACTTTCAGCCAGCACGTTTCCTTTAAGCTCTGCGAGGATATCGCGCTGCAGCTCTGCAACCTGTTTTCCGTCAAGACAGACGACTCGGATCTGATCTCGACGATCGAAAAATATATTCACGAGAATTATGCCGATCCTTCGATCGGGCTCAACAAGATTTCGGATGAATTTCAGATATCGGAGAGCTATTTCTCGCATCTCTTCAAGGAGAAGAGAGGCGTAAACTTCTCTACATATCTCGAGAACATGCGTTTGAGCGAGGCGTCCAGGCTGATACGCGAGACCGATATCAGCCTGAATGAATTGTATTTGTCCGTGGGCTACAACAACGCAAATACGTTCAGACGTGCCTTCAAGAAAGTTTACGGGATAACGCCGAGTGCCATGCGCGACGGCTGATCCCGGCTGCGCACATAACAGCCTGTCCCGGCTGCACCTGCCAGCTGATCCCGTCAGTGCGGCGGCTAACAGGATTCGTGACGATACGCGATTCTCCCATCCACGATCGTGTATTTCACGACGCCCCTGAGCGTCTGGCCTGCAAACGGTGTATTCGAGGACTTTGATGCGAAGTCCCGAACCGTCTGCGACGCATCGGGGTCAAAGATCACAATATCCGCGGCTGCGCCCTCCGCCAGTGTCCCGGCGGGAAGCCCGTACATCTTCGCAGGGTTTGCCGCCATCGCCGCGATCAGCTGTGCCATCGAGAGCTGCCTCTCGCCGACAAGGTTCGTGATGCCCAGCGCAAGCGCTGTCTCCAGACCGATGATGCCGCTCGGCGCTTTTGTGATCGGTCTTTCTTTTTCCTCTTTGCTGTGGGGCGCATGATCCGTGGCGATGATATCGATCGTCCCGTCGCGCAGGCCCTCTATGATCGCCTGCCGGTCAGATTCCTCGCGCAGCGGCGGATTCATCTTGGCAAGCGCACCATGGCGGATCACCGCATCCTGCGTCAGGCTGAAATGATGCGGCGTCGCCTCCGCATGGATGCCGCCTGTACCCTGCGCTGCCGCCTTCCTCTTCGCCTGTCTGACGAGCTCCACGCCCTCCCTTGTGCTGATATGCTGGATATTTAGAACAGCACCTGTCCTCAGGGCGATCTCCAGGTCGCGCCTGATCATCGATATCTCCGCCTCCCTCGGCGAACCGCCGATGCCGTAGTGTTCCGACGCCTTTCCCCTGTTTATGCCGTTGTCTGTGATCAGTGCCGGATCTTCCTCGTGAAGGCTGACCGGGACGTTCAGCGACGCCGCTTTTGTCATGGCGCGCTCGAGCAATCCTGCATCCATGATGGGGATGCCGTCATCGGTGAAACCCACCGCGCCCCCTGACACGAGCGCGTCCATGTCCGTCAGTTCTTTTCCCGCCATCCCCTTTGTCACGGTGGCGCAGGTGTATATCTTCGCGTCCGTTTGCTTTCCCTTGTCCATGACATATGCCAGCGTGTCGATGCTGTCCACTGCAGGCTTTGTGTTCGCCATCAATACCACACTTGTAAAGCCGCCCCTGAGCGCCGCCTTTGCCCCTGTCTCGATATCCTCCTTGTGCGTGAAGCCCGGATCGCGGAAATGCACATGCACATCCACCAGCCCGGGCGCCACAATGCATCCGGCGGCATCGATCACTTCACAGTGCGCTCCACCGCCGCAAAATGCCTGCAGGTCAGCTTCCGCTATCTCCTGCGCTATCCTCAGAATCTTTCCGTCTCCCACCAGGACATCCGCCAGCTGTTCCACATTGTCTGCCGGATCGACGACTGTGCCTTTTTTTATCAGGATCATCTCTCTGTACCTCTCTTCCATCTACACAATACACATATTGCACGCAGCATGAGATCTCCCGCCGCTCCCCACAAGTCAGCGTTATGGACGGCGCTCACTGCTCCCGCAGATATTTTACCATATATTTTACTTAAATTCTATCATCTTATCCGCGATATTCTGCGTCTTTACCACAATATATGGGCGTGTCGGCGTCTTGGTCACATTCTCCGCCTTTCCCGGCCCGATCAGGGTCGTGTCGATGACCAGCGTGTCATCCGTCTCGTAAAACGAATTGACGCTGATGCTGTACCCGCCGCTTGGCTGCTCGCCGTAGCCGACTGCGATGTAGAGCTCCTCGCCCAGTGTATAGCTGATCTGGAACGGATCCGCATACTTCTCCGCGATGATATCTTTCAGGGAATCCGGCTGCTGATCCTCCCCGACCACCGTGAAATCAATATCCTTGATCTTATCCTCCGGCGCCTCCTCCTCCGCGCTGCAGCCAAGTGTTCCCAGGATCAAAAGTGCAGCCGCCACTGCGAGTGCGATCCTCCTCTTTCCCCTGCTCACCAACTGCGTCAGATCCTTCAATATATCCATCTCTCCTCCTAAATACAATATCAACAAATTCTTTTATCTATAACTATGACATAATTCAAAAAGATATACGTTTTTGGTTGATTTTACCCGGAAAAATGTATAAGATATATTCATTGGTAAATTTTTTGGAAAGGCATGGTATTTTTATGATTCGATTGATTCTCGTGGCAGGCTTTGTCATCCTCTTTCTGATACTGAGCATACCGGTCATGTTCGTGGAGTGGATCATCGGCAGGTTCGATCCCGGCCTGAAGAGCCGCTCCAGTCTGGCGATCGTCTGCTGGGCATTCCGTTGCGTGCGCTTTCTGTCCGGCGCGAAGGTGGATTATATCGGTGAGGAGAACATCCCGTCGGACACGCCGGTGCTCTATATCGGAAACCACAGAAGCTTTTTTGACGTCGTGCTGACCTACATCCGCGTCCCCCGTCCCACAGGCTATATCGCAAAGAAAAGCATGGAAAAAGTCCCTCTGCTCAATATCTGGATGCGCAACCTCCACTGCCTGTTCCTCGACCGCGAGAATATCAAGGCTGGCATGCAGACCATTCTCGCCGCGATCGACCTGATGAAGAACGGCAAGTCCGTCTGCATCTTTCCCGAGGGGACCAGAAACAAGGAGGAGGGCACGCTGCTGCCCTTTCACGAGGGAAGCTTCAAGATCGCTGCCAAAGCAGACTGCCCGATCGTTCCCATGACGATCAACAACAGTGCCGCTGTCTTTGAAAACCAGTTTCCGTGGATCAAAAAGGCTCACGTTATCATTGAGTACGGCAAACCGATCTACATCAGGGAACTCCCCAGAGAGCAGCAGAAAAAGCTGGCGCCCTACGTGCAGGAGATCATCATGGAGACCTATGACAAAAATAAGCACAACATCTGAAAAAGCAGGATACTTTACCGAACAGACTACATAAATCGGGGGATGCCTTCTGGCATCCCCCGATTTATGTACATCATGTCAGCATTGTAATGATATCCTCAAAATGCATGCCGTGCGACGCCTTGACGAGCACGATATCACCGTCGCGAACGATCGCACCGATATCAGCAAACAGCGCTTCCTTGCTCTCGTAATAATACGCTTTCACAGTCGTGTTCTCCACACTCCTTGCGCCATCGTACATGTCTCTGCACAGTCTCCCCACACAGATGACCACGTCGATATCCTTCTGTGCCGCATAGATGCCGACCTCGCGGTGCAATGCCGCCTCGTCTGCGCCAAGCTCGAACATATCCCCGAGAATCGCCGTCTTGCGCGCCCTTCCGCGCGCATCCGTCACATCCGGGATATCCGTGATGTGGAGCAGATCGATCGCCGCCTTCACCGAGACCGGATTGGCATTGTAACAGTCGTCGATCAGTGTCAGCCTGTCAGTGCGGATCACATGGCTTCTGCCCCCGACAGCCTCCACGTCCCGGATCCCAGCCTGGATCTGCTGCGCCCCCAGCCCGAAGAGCACCCCCACCGTCGTCGCGGCGAGCGCGTTGTACAGCATATGTTCACCGGGGAGCGGTATCTCTGCCGTGAACACGATATCCGCTCCGGACTGCGCGAGCGCGCCCCCGATATGGATCCGCGCCCTGCTGCCCATCAGGCCCCTGTTCTCGCAGCTTTCCGCGCATACCGCACAGCCGCTCCCGCTGCCGAAAAATACCGGGACACTTCCCCTGACTTCCCTGATCGTATTGAGCTTGTCATCGTCACCGTTCAGGCAGATCTGCCCGCCCTCCTGCATAAAATCAAAGATCTCTGACTTTGCCCTGAGGATCCCATCCCTTGTTCCGAGGTTCTCGAGATGGCACTGTCCGATGTTCGTGATCAGGCACACATCCGGCCTGGCGATCCTGCTCAGCCTGTGCATCTCCCCGAAATCACTGATCCCCATCTCCAGCACGGCGATCTCGCAATCCTCGCGGATCTGGAGCACGGTCAGCGGCAGTCCCACTTCGTTATTGTGGTTCCCCTCCGTCTTCAGCACGCGAAATCCCTTTGACAGCACGCTTGCCACAAATTCCTTTGTGCTGGTCTTCCCGACACTGCCCGTGATGCCGACCACCCGGATGTCGAGCTGTCTCCTGTAATACTCCGCCGCGTCCTTGAGCGCCTGGAAACTGTCCTCCACAAGAATGTAGGCGCCCCTGGGATCCTCCGGCGCCCTCTCGCAGATCACTCCCAGCGCACCGGCATCAAATACCTGGTCAATAAAACTGTGTCCATCCACATGCTCGCCGCGCGTCGCGATAAATATGCATCCCTGCTCCACCTTGCGGGAGTCGATCACGACACCCACAGCACACCTCTCTGTCATGTCCACCTCGCAAGTATCCGGCAGCGCCTCTGTGTGGAGCACTCCTTTTACCGCCTCCGCGATATTTTTCAGTGTCATATTTTTCATGACAGCCCTCCATCATCCTTCCTCATTTACTATGTTTGTAACCGTCAGATACTATCGTCCCAGATCATTACCTGTATTTCTCCATAGAGCTGTCAATGATCCTCTGGCACAGATCCCCGAAGGACATCCCCACTGCTGCCGCCTCCTGCGGCAGCAGTGATGTCGGCGTCATGCCCGGCAGCGTGTTTGCCTCGAGACAGTAGAATTTGCACTCGCTGTCCATGCGAAAATCCATCCGCGCGTACGTTTTCAGCCGGAGCGCCCTGTAGACCGTCTCCGCGCAGGACTGCATCGCCCTCGTCACATTGGCATCGAGCTCAGCCGGGCAAGTCTCCACCGTCGTTCCCGCCTGATACTTGTTCTTGTAATCGTAAAATCCTACCTTGGGCGCGATCTCGATCACAGGGAGTGCCTCCCCGTCTATGACGCCGATCGAGAACTCCCGCCCGTCTATGTACTGCTCGATGATCACCCTGTCCTCAAAGGTGTACGCCATTTCCAGCGCCTCATTGAGCTGGCCCCTGTCATCCGCCCGGTAGACACCCACGCTGGAACCGCCGCAGTTGACCTTTACAATGCACGGGAATATGGTCCATGTGTCGATCAGCTGACGCTCGTTCCTACAGATCGTGATCCCCTTAGGCGTCGGTATGCCATACTTGTGGAAAAGTTCCTTTGAGATCGCCTTATCCATGGCAAGCGCACTGGAAAGGCAGTCCGTGCCCGTGTATCTGATGTCCAGAAGGTCAAACATCGCCTGTATCTTTCCATCCTCTCCGTTCTGCCCATGCAGTGCCAGAAAGACGATGTCCGCCTGTGAGCAGATCTCGATGACATGCTTTCCGATGAGACAGTCCGGGTTATCCTTCCTGAGCGCCCTCACCGCACTGATATCCGGATTGATCTCCGTTATCCTGCCAAAGCCCTCGCCCCAGTCCCTGTCCACGGCAAAGATGTCGTCCGTCTCCCCCTCGTACCCAAGGTACACATCCAGGAGAACAGCTTCGTGTCCTTTATCCCTGAGCGCGTGATAGATCATGGAACCCGTGACCAGCGACACATCGCGCTCCGTACTGATTCCGCCTGCCAAAATAACGATTTTCATTCTCATTCTCCCCCACTCGTCTTGCTAAACGCCTATTTTTCCAATTCATTGATATTTCTGATCATATCACTCATGCCCAACAGCAGGATGCCTCTCCACTCAAAGCGCTGTATCTGCGCGCCTGTTGTTCCCAGATAACAGGTCCCGTCCACACTGAGCCCGCCCATATATTGTATGGTATTCTCGACGATCACAGTATATTCCTTGCTGGGCGTCAGATAGTTCACAAAACTCAGATGGAGCATGTCGGACATGTTCTCTTCGGTCGTCCTCGTCCCCGTACCGAGGATATCATCCTGGCGCGCCTCCTCACAGATGGCCTCCACCCGGTCTACCATATCCCTCATAATATATGTGCAGAGATCCCGATCGGTGCCTTCTTCCGCACTGATATATGCCAGCACGCCATAGAACACGAACCGTTCACTCGAATAATCTTCTGCCTTCTCCCGCAGGAACTGCTCCGCCGTGATCCTGTAGCTCTCACCGCCCTCCGCCTTGAAAAGCTGTGCAGCCGCATAAAACCGGGCAGCCTTCTGGCTGTCCGTCTCACATGGCTGCCGTTCTAGCCACCCCCACGCCGCGTCTGCCGCCTGCTGGTACTCCCTGTTCACATTCGCCTCATAGCGCCCGAACATATCGCGGCTCATCGCCATGATACCGCAGAACGCCGCTGTCGCCCCGTAATCACCGTACAGGCTTCCGTCGCTCCTCTGCCGGGAACTGAGTATCTTTCCCATATACAGCAGTTGTGTGACAAGCTGCTTATCCTGCTCGTTCTTGTCAAAATGCTTGTACGCCGCCTCAAAGAGCGCACCGTTGCACTGCATCGCATACATCACTGCGTGCATCCCGAAGCTCACATCGCAGACTGCCTCCGGGCTATCCTGTATATCGGAGCTGGAGATGTTCTTGAGCATGTTCAGGAACAGATTCTCATACGTGTCCTCGGCTATCCCAAACGCGTAGGACTGCCCTGCGATATCCGTCCTGATATAGTACGTCCCCGGCTCATCAAAGACCGTGAAATCCCCCACACTCAGGATCTGTCCGCTGAGCCGGTCCTCCTCACCGCGCGGTATGATCCCCGTATAGACCACCTCGTTATCGCGGCTCCGCACCACATCGAAGGTCTGTCCGTGGTTCTCCCCCGCAAATATCACCTTTTTTTCCCTGCCAGACACATATCCTGCCACATCGACATAGATGCTCGGCCTGCTGGCAGGCAGCGCGACACCGTGCGACGCGAGCAGGGCGCCATAGCTTTCCTTCTCCTCCAGACCGGGCTGCCGGGAGGCGTCCACGGTCTTTGTCCCGCCTCCCGGATTGCTCTCCTGCTGCCGGGCGCTCCCCGGACTGCCGCAGGACCCCATCACCGAAATCACTGCCGCAAGGATGCCGCAGACAATATACTTATGTAATTTTTTGCGTTGATCCCGGATTTTCATCCTGCCATGGCCCCTTATCATTTTTGTCTCAATCAATCTCACTATCTCAACATTTTACACGTATTTTGCTGACAAGTAAAGCACCGACCCGCAAAATCTTTATGATACCCCTTTAAATTCCCATTTTCCCCTGTGGTAACGGCCCATGCTCACAATGCCGGTCAGCGCCCACGTAAGTCCGGTCGTCAAAAAGATCCCCCACACGCCGATAAACGGGATCCTGGTGAGCGGGACGGCAAAGCCGACGCGCCCTGTCACTTCCATCAGTCCGTTGATCATCGCGAAAGCGGCATCACCTGCCCCGTTCAGCACGCTTCTCGCCACATAGATCATCCCCAGGAAGAAGTAGAAACAGCTTGTGATGGAAAGCCCCCGCGCGCCGATCGCGATCACCTCCGGCTCCGTCACAAACACGCCGACGATCTGCTCCCCGAGCAGCTGGCACGGGATCAGCATGGCGATACTGAACGCGACAACACACCGAAAGCCCGCTCTGTACCCCTGTTTTACCCTGTCGATCTTCCCGGCTCCGATATTCTGTCCGGTGTACGTGGTAAGCGCTGCCCCGAGTGAATTGTACGGCTGCTGCACAAGCTGCTCGATACGGCCGAGCGCCGTGTTTGCGGCTACCACGTTCTCGCCAAAGCCATTGACCACCTTCTGCAGAAATATGCAGGAGACCGCTATCAGGGCATTCTGCAGCGCGATCGGAATCCCCAGCCTGAAGCAGCGCAGCATGATATCGCGCCGCACCGGGCGGTTCTCCCGCCGGATCCGAAAATACGAGATCCTGCACAGGGCATATGCGAATGCCCCGATTGCCGCGACGAGCTGCGCGATGACCGTCGCAAGCGCCACCCCAAATACAGACCAGCCAAACACGATGACAAACAGCAGGTCCAGCCCGATGTTAACAAAACATGCGACCACCATAAAGTACAGCGGCGTCCTGGAATCCCCCAGCGCGCGCAGCACCGATGCCACGCCGTTGTATGCCGCGATCGCCAGAATCCCCGCACACGAGACGCGCATGTACGTGACCGCATCGTCAAGTATGGCCTGCGGCGTGTCCAGTGCCGTCAGCACCCATCTCGCCGATGTGATACCGACGATCCCCATCACGACAGAGACCGCAGCCAGCAGGTACATGCCATTGATGATGCTCTTCTCCACCATGTCCATCCTGCCCGCACCGAAGTGCTGCGATACCACAACGCCCACACCTGCCGATATGCCAAAACTCATCGCAAAGAGCAGAAAGTTCAGGGAACCCGTCGCGCCGACAGACGCCAGCGCGTTGGCGCCCACAAACCGCCCCACTACGATGGAATCAACCATGTTGTAAAACTGCTGAAAAAGATTCCCGATCAGCATCGGAATCGTGAATTTGAGGAGCAGCCCTGCCGGGCTTCCCTCCGTCATACTGTGCACTGCCTGCTTTTCCATAATGTTACCCCTCTGATTCTGTAGATTTCTCCAGTTCCGCCTGCACAGCGCCCGGTCCGCAGACGCGTCCCGCCCGCTGTCATTTGTTTGCTCGAAATGCTATCATATCACGAATGCAGAATAAATCAATGGGGTATCTCAAATTAAATATCTTTTTACAAGATTGGTATCGAATTTTACAAGTATCACATCCCGATACCGGCAGCGCCCTCTCAGCAGTAAATGTCAGCCTCCACATTCAGCTTTCCCTTGCGCGTCTCGCCCGCTGTCCCCACAAAACAGAACCTGCCGGACCCGCGCACTGTAACCTTATCCCCGGGTTTCAGCTGCCCGCCGTTGTTCTCGTTCAGCCTGCCGTTCACAAAGACCTTCTTTGCCCGGAACAGCTCCACGCTCTCACTCCTTGACAGGTTGTAGATCTTTGCGATGACACTGTCCGCGCGCGCCGCACTCACCTGGACAGTTCGGCGCTCCAGCCTCGTTATGGTGCTCTCCGGTATGTGATCCGCGATCCGGCATCTGACATTTGTGTGACGGATCCGGGCAAGGTTTTCAATGATGTAGGGCGCCATCTTCTCCGTGCAGAAAAGGAACGCGTGCTTTGCGGCGATGACGATATCCCCAAGCGTACTCCGCTCGATGCCAAGATTCATCAGCGCCCCCAGATAATCCCTGTGCCCAAGCTCCTCCCCGAACTTCTCGACAAGCGGCGCGATCTCAATGCACCGGATCGGAAAAGCCTCCTCGTACCCGCAGAGCTCCTCGCTGCCAAACCGCAGCATCACGCGCTCACAGTCCGCCGTACCGCCAAACACGGTGACGGGCACATAGGACAGATCTCTCTCCATATGGTAGTACGTGTCAAGCTCCGCCGCCGACAAAAAACCGGTAAATAAATACTGGCTGTTATGGTATGCTTTGTCCGCCAGCTCCTTCAGGCGTTTTCTCAGCAATATTTCATCTGAATCCATATCCTGCCTCCCTCTCGAATCCTGTTCCCAATCCTGCTTCAGACATGTGCTCAGTTCCTCTCCATCTCCTGCAGATAGTCCCTGTCCCACAGGAGGATCTTGAGTTTGCGCGCCGCCTGCACCGCCGGTTTCGTAAAATACTGGTTTGTCAGCACGGCGCCGACCATCCTGTCATAGTAGTCCCTTCCCGCGTAGGCTTCCTGCACTGCCTTCACTCCCACGAGCCCCGTGTAGCGCTTGCACTGGATCGCGTAGGTCACGCCGTCCTTCTCCGCAAGGATGTCGACGCCGTAATCGCCGCTGCTGCGCGTGACTTTCACGTCGACAAAGCCGTCCGCCGCGAGCAGGTCCGCACAATAGTATTCAAAGTCAAAACCGTCCATCGTGTCAAGCTCCCTGCGCCTTGCACTGATGCGGAACTGCCGGCAGAGCAGCACGCCCACCGCCGATACCAGCACGATCCCCGCAATGATCGCAGTCAATGTAACTACCTGTGTGTTCATCTGTAACTCCATCCCATTTATCCCATCACGTTATCACGAATTTATCCTGTTCCTCCGATCGCCGGACCAAAGAATGTTTTCTCCCCTGATCCGCGGCGCTGCCTGCGAATGAATCCATTTTACCACACAAATGTTCGCGTTTCAAGTTTTTTCAACAAAAAATTTCTCTTTACAAATCGGCTGTATTGTTGTATAGTTCGATTGTCACCATAAACGATCATTTTTATATTGCAGAGTAGAATCGCGTGCGTCAAGTGCCTTGTGAACAGGGAGTTGTCACAGGGACGAAAAGAGAAGATGTTTTCGTTTTCTCTTGCGGTACGAGGTTCGCATCCCGCTGCTACATATTTGACTGTTTAAGATCACAGAACTGTTTTTCTGATTTCTTAAGTCTCATTTGTGTAGTTTCAGGTTGCTGCATAAAGGAGGCTGTTTTTATGCAAAAAATCACGAAACTAGGTTCAAAGTTCTATTCGGATTCCTTCAAGGAGCTGAAAGTCACACACAATCTCGTCCTGTGCGGTCTGATGGCGGCGCTGGCTGTCGTGCTCAACTACACGACTTCCATCTTTATCACGCCCAATATCCGAATCGGGTTCTCCGGGCTCCCAAACCGCGTCGTGGAGTACCTGTTTGGCCCGTGGGTCGGCGCAGTCTTCGGCGCCGCGCTCGACATCCTCAAATACCTGCTCAAACCGGACGGCGGCGCCTTCTTCTTTGGCTACACGTTCAACGTCATGGTTGCAGGTGTGATCTACGGCTCTGTCCTGTACAAAAAGCCCGTCAGGCTCTGGCGCATCCTCATCGCTGAATTTCTGGTCAAAGCGATCGTAAACTGCGGTCTGAACACGCTGTGGCTCGCCGTCCTGAACGGAAACGCTTTCATGGCGATCCTGCCCGCACGCGCGCTCAAGAACGTCATCATGCTGCCGATCGACGCCGCGATCCTGTTCTTCACGCTCACCTTTGTCACAAAGCTTGTGAACATGCCGGAATTTCGCAGGTTCAGACACGATCGATCCGAGTAACAGACTCACGCAACTGTATTTCTTCCTTTTTTTGCCGAACACGAATTAACTCTTTTTTCGCGCAAAAAAGTGTGTTAAAATAAACGTATTAAAAACGTATAAAAATTCGTGAAAACAACTTTTCAGGTGGAAGGGATACATATATGAACTGTAATGATAACCATATTTTTGACGAACTGAGACTTCTCATAGACAGGTCGGCGCTGATCTGGCTGACTTTTATGGCGGGTGTGTCGCTGATGATCGGTCTGCTCTGCCTTGCCGGCGCCCTGCCGCCCGCAGCGCTCTGGTCGCTGGCGTGGATCCTTCCGACAGGGCTCGCGCTGTGGCTTGTCGTGGGTTCCTATCACAAAAGGGCAAAGATACTGGCGCAGAAACAGCAGATCTCCATGATGGCATATCACGCCAAGCAGGTGTTGGAGCACCTGCAGCAGCAGATTCCCGACACGCTGATCACGGACAGCCGGATCAAGATGCGGTATCTGGCGCGCCATGGCGTCGACATTGACGCGGCGATGGCCAGGCTCGGGCACAATGTGGAGCGGTACAACGAGCTGGCGATGGCATTCCTCAGAAACAGCGACAAATATGAGGACTCGCTCTACGACCTGATGCAGCCTGACACCCTGACGGCGTACGGCACAAGCGCGCATACCCTGCGCGTCAGGGCTAATGAGCTGGGACTGGTCAACCTCACGGACACCGCGTTCTTCCATGAGATCGAGGCATACGCCGGCGATCTGAACGTGGTCCGCGACAACTGGAAAAAGCTCTCCTTCGAGCTTGACGAGGCCTACAGCGTGCTGAGCGAGTACGCAAAATCGCTCAAACTAAAGGATGACGCCATCGACAAGGACGGAAATCATATGTCCTTCAAAAAGTGGGGCGAACAGCTGCAGGAGGCTTTTCGGGCGCTTGAGACCTATGATACCGAAAAGGCCAAAACGATACTGAACGAGCTGGTCCGATTCCCGATCGACTCCGATATCACCAAGGCACTGAAAGGGATCCTCTCCAACATCGATGAGATGATGGCTGTATAAATGTATAAAAGAAAACGACCGCAGCGCGGTCGTTTTTTATTCCCCGTCAAACAACGCCTTCTCAAGCCCGGCAATGTCATCCGCATTGGGTGTGTACACATTGTTGATCAGTTCGATCCGAACGGTCATGGAAGCCTTCTCATCGTACTGCACCTGCGCGAGCACATTCTCCATACTGCTCCTGAACTCCCTGTACACCGCTGCCACCATCTCCTCCTCCGCAGGCGGTTCCGGCGACTGTGCCCACTCGTCCATCATCGCCGCCACGTTTTCCTGGTGCAGCGCGAGCGCGGGCTTGAAAACGTTCATTTTCTCATAACTCACTGTCACGATATACGAGCCGTCGCTCTGTTTGTCGGCGTCCTCCACCGCGTATCGGACTTTTCCGAGCATATCCATATAGATCGGACGAAACTCTTCCTTATATTCATCGGACACACCGAGCCGGCTGCAGAAGACGCCTACCCCCGTGTCGATCCCCTGCTCGTACAGCGCCTGTGCCTCCTCCGCGGTTCCCAGCTTGATCTCCACGAACCCGGCTGAATCGTTTTTGTAGGACGCATCCAACAGTGCCTGCAGATATGCCTTGACGCTCTTATCCGATGTACAGCCGCTGACGGCGCCGACGATCAACACACCGACCAGCAGCAGCAAGATCTTCGTTTTGATATTTATTTTTGCATTTTTCATTCTTACTCCCATTCACCCGCTCTTGATCCGCGTGAAAAGTCAAAACGCATATCCCGCTATGTTGAGATATGCGTTTTGTATTTATATAGCCGGTGTACCAGCTCTCCAACTCATAACGACGATCACTCTAATTCCACTTTGTCGAGATGCCAGATCTCATCCACATACTGCTGGATCGTTCTGTCAGAAGTGAACTTGCCAACCTTTGCCACATTGAGCATAGCGCTCTTTGCCCACCCGGTCTTATTTGCATACGCCTTCTCCACTCTCTTCTGTGCTTCTGCGTAGGCGTGGAAATCCTTGAGGATAAAGTAGCGGTCTGCCTTGTCTGTATCCAGCGTGTTGAGCAGGGAATTGTATAGGCTCCGGAAAAGCTCCCTGTCATCCGCGTATGTCCCGTCAACAAGCTGGTCGACCACCTTTCTGATCTCCGCGTCGCTGTTGTATATATCCATCGGATTGTAGCCGCCATTGTTCTCATAGTTAATGACTTCATCCGAACTCAAGCCGAAAATGAATGCGTGTTCATTGCCCACTTCCTCGACGATCTCCACATTCGCGCCGTCCATCGTGCCAAGTGTCAGTGCGCCGTTGAGCATAAACTTCATGTTGCCTGTACCGCTCGCCTCCTTCGAAGCAGTGGAGATCTGCTCAGAGATGTCTGCCGCCGCAAAGATCAGCTCCGCGTTCGATACCCTGTAATCCTCTATAAAAACGACCTTGATACGGTTCTTGACGATCGGATCATTGTTGATCTTGTCCGCCACCGCATTGATCAGCTTGATGGTCAGCTTCGCGTTCTTGTAGCCTGCCGCCGCCTTCGCGCCGAAGATGAACGTCCTCGGATAAAGCTCCATGCCAGGGTTCGCTTTCAGCTCATTGTACATGTGCATCACATGGAGGATATTGAGCAGCTGTCTCTTGTACTCGTGAAGCCGCTTAACCTGCACGTCAAAGATGGAATCCGGATCGACCGTGACGCCGTTGTGCTCCTTGATATATTTTGCCAGACGTACTTTGTTCTTGCGCTTGATCTCCATAAATTCTTTCTGCGCCGCAGGATCATCCACGTATTTCGCGATGCCTTCGATCACAGGGAGGTCTACGATCCAGTCCTCGCCCACCTTGTCTGTCACCCAGTCTGCGAGCAGCGGGTTTGCGTGGAGCAGGAAACGTCTCTGTGTGATGCCGTTCGTCTTGTTGTTGAACTTCTGCGGGAACATCTCATAGAAGTCCCGAAGTTCCTGATTCTTGAGGATCTCCGTGTGGAGTCTCGCGACACCGTTCACGCTGTAGCCTGCAACGATCGCCATGTGCGCCATCTTCACCTGTCCGTCCGCGATGATCGCCATCTTCTTGATCTTGTCAGCCGGCTCTGGATATCTGTTCACGATGTCGAGCAGGAATCTGCGGTTGATCTCCTCCACAATCTGATAGATCCTCGGAAGCAGTCTCTGGAACAGGTCTACCGGCCACTTCTCGAGCGCTTCCGCCATGATCGTATGGTTCGTGTACGCGCAGGTCTTTGTCGTGATCTCCCACGCCTCATCCCACTCTAAGTGATAGTCGTCGAGCAGGATGCGCATCAGCTCCGCGATCGCCACCGTCGGGTGCGTATCGTTGAGCTGGAACGTCACCTTCTCATGAAATCTATGGATATCGTCATGCTTTGACATATATTTCTCGATCGCTGTCTGCACGGAGGCGGAGATGAAGAAATACTGCTGCTTTAAGCGGAGCTCCTTGCCGGAAATGTGGTTGTCATTCGGATAGAGAACCTCAACGATATTTCTGGCGAGATTGGTCTGCTCCACCGCCTTCTGGTAATCGCCCTTGTCAAAAGAGTCGAGACTGAAGCAGTCCATCGGCTCCGCATCCCAGATCCGGAGCGTGTTCACGATACCGTTGCCGTATCCGACGATCGGAAGGTCATAGGGCACAGCCTTGACGGACTGGTAATTCTCCTGATACCAGATCAGTCTGCCGTCCTCCTCCCTGCATGCCACGTTTCCGCCAAACTTGATCACTTTTGTATATTCAGGGCGTCTCAGCTCAAACGGGTTTCCGTCCCTGAGCCAGTCGTCCGGCACTTCCCTCTGAAATCCATCTCTGATCTGCTGCTTGAACATGCCGTAACGATAGCGGATACCGCAGCCGTACGCGGAATAGCCGAGTGTGGCGAGCGAGTCGAGGAAACATGCCGCAAGCCGTCCCAGACCGCCGTTTCCAAGCGCTGCATCCGGTTCCTGGTCCTCGATCACATTGATGTCCAGTCCGAGCTCCTCCAAAGCTTCTGAAAATTCCCTGTATGCCATCAGGTTGATCATGTTGTTGCCGAGCGCGCGTCCCATCAGAAACTCCATGGACATATAGTACACGGTCTTGGGATCCTTCTCGTCATAAGCCTCCTGTGTCTTGAGCCAGTGATCCACAATGTTGTCCTTCACAGCAAAGGCTACGGCCTGAAAGATCTGCTGTTCTGTAGCTTCCTCCAAAGTCTTTCTGTACAGTGTCTTTACATTGTACAGCACGCTTCTCTTAAACATTTCTTTGTCAATAATTGGCTTTTTTGGCATTTTGTTCTCTCTCCTTTTGTCCTGCGCCCCGTTTCTTAAAAGTATATCACCTACTCCAAGGATTTTGGACACGTAATTTTTTAAGTTGATGCTGTTTTTATACAAATCTGCTGTCATTCTTCATATTATAGCATACTATCTCAAATCTTTAAATAATTAATTCGCCAAAATGGATTTTTTTTCATTTTTGTTCAATATTTTCCTGTTCCAGCTCTTCCTCCTCAAGTCTCTCGTTCTCTCTTTCCTCCGTGATCTCCTCCGCTTTTTCCTGTACATCGTCCTGATCCGTGTCGGATGCAGCGTCGTTTTTCCTGTCGATCTCCTCCTGGACTCTTCGCTCAAGTTCCTCCGACGCCTTGTCGAGCGCGCCCTGTGACACCTCCTGGAGCGCTGCCTGTGCACCCGCGTCCATGATCGCCTGCTTCGCTTTGCCCACGCCGTCGAGCGGGGAGACTCCGATATGTTTGAGCTCCACTTCCCTCGCGTCCTGGATCTCCTGATGGCCCTTCCTTCTCAGTTCCATCATCTCCCCGGAGTTTGACTTCATCATATTGTTGGCTCTCTCTATGTGCTCTGCCATGAGCTGGTTTTGCTCCGCCTCGCTGAGCTCCGCCCTGCCGAGCGCCTCCGCCGCCAGACCAAGCTCCGCCTGCGCGTCGCGCATCATCGCATCCGCCTGTGCCAGCTTGCCGTAGCCGCTCTCGAACATGCCGTCTATCATCCCAGTCACCTCAAGCTCCCGCTTTGCAGCCGAGGCGCCGAGCATCGACGCGGATTCCTGAAACTGCATATCGTCGCTGCCGTCGTCCGCCGTATCACTTTCCGCGTCTGAACCTTCGACGCGCTCCTCCTCGCCCTCTTCCTCCTCCTCGAGGCTTTTGAGCATCAGGTACAGGTCGGCATTTTTCCTGTCGATCTCCTCCTGATCCTTCGACGCGCCGGCAACACTGCCCGCAGCGTCCTTCAGGCGGCGATCGTTCTCCTCCTCCTGCCGCGCCTTGAGTTCAAACAGGCGGTTCAGCGCATCCTGCCTGGCGGTGATCGTCTCCTTATCCTCACCGGCAGCGTTATAGCGCTTGATCTCCTGCATCAGTCCGGAGATCTCGCTGAGCGTGTCGGACTGCTCGCTCTGGTCCATCTTGTCCTGGCGCTGCTGTCTGAGCAGGAGCCTCTCTGCGCCTGCAGCTGCAAAGCTCTTTGGCTGCTGTTCTCTCATCTGTGCGCTCAGCTTTCTGCCCTCGCGGGAGATCGTCACGCTACACTGTGCGCCAAACACATTGCCCGCGCCGCCCGCGCGGAGTTTGTCGATCGCATGGCTGTTCCCGACACGCATGTCGATATTTGGTCCCTGACGCAGACTCCTGTTCCAATTTGCATGAAAACCGTTTCCCATGTTCACATTCATATTTATCATATTCATCCTGTCACCCTCCCTGTGAATTCCCATCCTGCGATGCCTGCACGGACATCCCTTTCCGGCAGTATATTATTATAACATAGTATATATCGGCAGATCCAGCGTTTTCGATAACCTTTTCCCGGATCGAACACTGAGCCGGATCCTGTCGGCCTGGTCTTTCTAATTGGCGGCTTTTCCCTTTTCGTGCAGAAGACTCATCTTCAGATCATAGTAATCGGGGGTCATGTCCATATAGTGCACATGTGGGTTGTTGAACCGCTGCTCCTCCTCCCAGATCTCCTCGCCAAGCTGTCTCTTGACATACGATCTGATCTCCTCGAGTGTGGGGAGTTCATATATCCTTTTGCCGTTTTCGAACACTTTCACCTGCAGGGGCTTTGCCGTGCAGTTCGTGAATTTCAGATTTCTCCACGGCATCTGCGGATCGACAAACCGGAACTCACCACTCATATCGATCTGCTCGTCCGCCTTTGCGATCAGGTCTGCCTTTGCCTTGCCATTCTGGTCGTAGATCCTGTACACCTTTTTCAGCCCGGGATTGGTGATCTTCTCCACCGTGCCGGAGATCTTGATGCGCGGCACGAACACGCCTTTTTCCTCGACCGCCGCGATCTTGTACACCGCGCCGAGGAGCGCCAGTGTATCGTCGGAATAGTCGCTCGTGGCACCCGTGATCAGACGCTCCCCCACGCCGTAACCGTCGATGCACGCCCTCTGTATGTTCAGGGAGGATATCGTGTGCTCGTCGAGGCTGTTCGAAACGATGATCTTGCAGTCCGTCAGCCCTTCCGCATCCAGCATCTTGCGGACTTTTGACGACTGGTACGCCAGATCGCCGCTGTCGATGCGGATCCCTTTCAGGCGTTTTCCCATGGGCTCTAGCACCTCGTGCGCCACGCGGACCGCATTCGGGATCCCCGACTGGATCGTGTCATAGGTGTCAACCAGGAGCACCGTATTATCCGGATAGTTGACTGCATAGTTCCTGAACGCCTCGAACTCGTCCTCGTAGTACATCACCCAGCTGTGCGCCATCGTGCCGCTCACGGGAATGCCAAACATCTGCCCGGCGAGCACAGTCGCCGTCCCCGCTGCCCCGCCGATATAGGACGCGCGGGCGCCGTACACTGCCGCGTCCATATTGTGCGCGCGCCTTGCGCCGAAGTCCGACACCGTTTTCCCCTCTGCCGCCCGCACGATGCGCGCCGTCTTTGTCGCCACGAGCGACTGGTGGTTGATCTGTGTGAGGATCGCCGTCTCGACGAGCTGCGCGTCGATCAACGGCGCGACCACCGTGATGACCGGCTCATTGGGGTACATGATCGTCCCCTCGGGAAACGCGTAGATGTCTCCCTGGAAATGAAATTCCTTCAGATAACTCAGGAAGGTGTCCGTGAACGTGTCAAGCGACCGCAGATACGCGATATCCTCATCGGAAAAGTGCAGATTCTCCACGTATTCCACGATCTGCTCTAAGCCCGCAAAGATCGTGAAGCCGCCCCTGTCGGGGTTTCTCCTGTAAAACACGTCAAACGCCACTCTTGTCTCCATGTCACCGTCGTTGTAATAACCGTTTGCCATGGTGAGCTCATACAAGTCCATGACCATGGTCAGGTTCCTTTGATCCGCCTGCTTTATCATATCGGTATGTCCTTTCTACCTATATATTGATATATTGTACTGTATTCCTGCTGCCCTGCCGGGACCGCATCCGCGTCTGTGCCTCCGGCAGTCTGCCGGCACAGATCCTTATCTCTATCATATGCCTTTTCTATATCGGTTGGCAAGAAAATTTTCTGAAATTTTTAAAGTCTGTTCGACCGCTTTGGTATTGCACCCCCTGATCAAATGTGTTATGCTTAAACTGTAAAAGCAGGTAATTATTTCAAAACAGAGAAAGGGGGATTATTTATGCGAATATCACCTATGTCTTATATAGCAAGACAGAATAACCGCAACCTGGGGCGCTCCTTCCAGAAGCTCGCCAGCGGTAAGCGCATCAACTCCGCAGCGGACGATGCCGCAGGGCTTGCGATCGCCCAGAAGCTTTTGAAGCAGACGAACGGACTGAGCGCAGGCGTATACAACGCACGGACTTCCCAGAATATGATCAATGTCGCGGAGGGCGCATTGGGCTCTGTGTCCGACATGCTCCAGCGCGTGAACGAACTCAGCGTGCAGGCAGCCAACGGAACCAACTCTTCCTCGGACAGGGGTGCTATACAGGCTGAGATCGATCAGCTCACCCAGGAGATCGACCGCGTGTCGGCGACCACCAAGTTTAACGAGACCTATCTGTTAAAGGGCGGCTCCGGCAGAAGTTCCGTCCCAGTGAGCGCGCGCGATGCAGGTATCGAGGGAACACTGACACAGAACGCAACGACAGCCACCTTCACGATGGATGCCCTGAAATCAGGGGATAAGATCAAGATTGGCGGGACGGACTACACGATCGGTGACAAGGAGGACGAGACGAATCCCAACCTGATCACAGCGGATACGGCATACTCCAAGATCCAGGAACAGCTTGCAGCAGCGAGCAGCGTGGGTGCCACGACAGCCGCTACAGTGTCAGCCGCAGCGGTGGATCCAAACGATCCGTCAAAGGTGCAGTTTGAGATCAGCAAGGGCAGTGTCGACCGTTCCGAGAGCTTCTCCACCTCACTTCAAGTGGGTGCTGAATCCGACATGGCAAATAAGATCTCTGTCAATATCGACGCGCTGAACGCAGCCGGGATCGGCATCAAGGGACTGAATGTAGCTGACAAGACCGGTATGGCAGCCACAAATGCCATCGACGCCGTCGCGGACGCGCTCTCAAAGATTTCCGCACAGCGCTCGTCACTCGGCGCTGCCTCCAACAGGTTAGACCACACGATCGCCTACGGCAACAACGCGGTCTACAACCTGACGGCATCCCACAGCCGCATCGCGGATACGGATTACGGAAAAGGCGTGACAGAACTCAAGAAGAACCAGCTCCTGAACACATACAGCATCATGATGCAGCGCAAGTACATGGAAAACCAGAGCGGGCGCGTAAAGCAGTTCTTCAACTGATCTTTACTGATCCTCAAAGCGAGCGAACAGGACATCAAAAAAGGAACCTTTGGGGTTCCTTTTTTGATGCGCACACGGACACGTCTCAGCTGTTTTTCTACAGTTCCTTAGCCCAGCCGTAGGCATACTTGACTGCCTTGTGCCATCCTTTGATCCGCCGCTCCCTGTCATGCTCGCCGATCGAGGGCGCAAACGCACAGCTGCTCGCCCAGTTTTTCCTGACCTCCTCCGTGCTTGTCCAGTATCCCACCGCAAGCCCCGCAAGACAGGCAGCCCCCATCGCCGTCGTCTCCACACACTGCGGGCGGATCACCGGAACGTTGACGATATCCGCCTGCGTCTGCATCAGGAAATCGTTTGCACTCGCGCCCCCGTCCACTTTCAGCGCGGGGATCGCGATCCTCGAGTCCGCCTCCATCGCCGCAAGCACATCGTTGACCTGGTACGCTATGGAGTCGAGCGTCGCGCGGATGATATGGCACTTGTTGACGCCGCGCGTGATGCCGACGATCGTCCCCCGCGCGTACTGATCCCAGTAGGGCGCGCCAAGCCCTGTAAATGCCGGGACGACATAGCAGCCGTTCGTATCCGCCACCTTCTTTGCCATGTACTCGGAATCCGCGGCGGAGTCAATGATCCGCAGTTCGTCCCGCAGCCACTGGATCGCCGCCCCCGCCACAAAGATCGACCCTTCCAGGGCATAGTTCACGCTCCCGTCAAGCCCCCACGCGATCGTCGTCACGAGTCCGTTGTCGGAAAACACAGGCTTCTTTCCCGTGTTCATGAGCAGAAAACAGCCTGTACCGTAGGTGTTCTTCGCCTCCCCTGCCTCAAAGCACGCCTGACCAAACAGCGCCGCCTGCTGATCGCCTGCCGCCCCCGCGATCGGTATCGCCCCGCCAAGAAAGGACGCGTCCGCCTCCCCGTAGACACAGCTCGAAGGTTTCACTGCGGGAAGCATGGATCTGGGTATGTCCAGCTCTGCAAGGATCTCCTCATCCCACTCCAGTGTGTTGATGTTAAAGAGCATTGTGCGGGAGGCATTGGAGTAGTCCGTGACATGCACAGCGCCTTTTGTCAGCTTCCAGATGAGCCACGTCTCGACAGTGCCGAATAAAAGTTCGCCATTCTGCGCCTTCTGCCTTGCCCCCGGCACATTGTCCAGGATCCACCGCACCTTGGTCGCCGAGAAATAGGCATCGATCACAAGACCTGTCTTCTGCCTGTACAGCCCGGTGAGCCCTTTCTCCTTCAGGGCGTCACACGCCTCCGCCGTCCGCCTGCACTGCCACACGATCGCGTGGTACACGGGAACGCCTGTGTTTTTGTCCCACACGATCGCCGTCTCCCGCTGGTTCGTGATGCCGATCGCAGCTATGTCGTGCGCGGAGGCTCCGATCATGTTCATCGCCTCGACCGCAACACCCAGCTGGCTCGCCCAGATCTCGTCCGCGTCGTGCTCCACCCAGCCCGGCTGCGGAAAATACTGTGTGAACTCCCGCTGTGCCACGCTGCACATCCTGCCTTTTTCATCAAATAAGATACATCGGTTGCTGGTCGTCCCGGCATCCAATGCCATGATATACTTGCCCAATGGACTGTCCTCCTTGTACGTTATGGTTTTTGCCCAAAATGCCCGCTCATCCTGGGCACACGATTGCCTTCAGGAAATGCGCCGACTGCTCCATGCCTGCCAGCTGATCCAGATCCCCGAAATGCTCGATCGACAGATAGCCGCGGTAATCTGCCTCCTTGAGTTTTCTGACCAGCTGCGCGACAGGTATGTAGCCGCTGCCTGTCGGGACGGATTTCAGACCGCTGCCCTCGCTCCCCCTGTCCTTGCAGTGCACATGGACGATGTACCTTTTCAGCAGTTCATACGCCTCCATCACATTCTCGTAGCCGAACGCAAAATTTCCCATGTCAAATGTGCATCTCAGTCCGGGAACATTTCTCATAAACCAGAGCAGCTCATTCATCCGCGAACACGGGGATCTGTTGTCATCAAAGTCTTCGAGCGTCACCTCCACCCCGAACTGCCGCGCATACTGCACCAGCTCTGTCAGCGCCTCCCGCATCGATCGGATGCACAGGCTCCGCTCCATGAAACGCTCCACGGCAAAGTAATCGCCGCTCACACTGTGAAGCGCTTTTGCCTCCTCCTCGTCCAGGAAACCCGGCACGATCAGGATCCGCTTTACGCCCAGCTCATGCGCCATTTCGATCTGCCCTTTCCCGGCATCGACGTCCGATCTGTTCCGCAGATCATAAAACTGATAGATGCCTGCCACTTCCATGTAATTGCGGCGGAGCGCCGCATCGATCCGGTCAAAATCCGCACAGAGTTGTCTGTATTCGACATCGATGCCGCGTATTCCAAAATCGCTGCAGCTTTTCATGATCTGGTCCAGAGACTTCGCCCCCCCTGCCTGATCGACCGCCTGTGCAATGTGATCATAAAATACTGACAGCCTGATCGGGTTGGCATACTCCTCCTCCAGCGCCACCTTCACTGCCGTGCAGTCAAGCGGTCTGCGCTGTCTCCTCACCTCCGCACACCAGTTCACCGCATTGGCGAGGATCTGCTGGATCTCGGGCATATGATAGATCGGATACGTCTCATGCCCCGGCTGGAAATAAAAGATCCTGCCCAGCCCGCGCTGGAAGGTACAACCGCTGCGAAACACCTCGCCGCCCGCAAACCAGCCCGTGAACACCACGTCATCGGGCTTTGGAATGTCAAAATACTCGCCGTACATCTCCTCGACCGGAATGTCAAAGTGCGGCGGAACCCCCTGCGCGATCGGGTGCCAGGGCGCTGTCGCAAACAAGCGCTCGCGATCCCCATGCCGCCAGCGGAGCGTCATGCTCGTCCCCAGCAGGCGGATCATAATCTTGGCAAGATGCGCCGAGTGCAGCGCGATCAGCCCCATGCCCTGCAGCACATGGCGCTGCACGCGCTCCGCCACCTCGTCCGAAAACGCGTGGTGTGCCGTATGCCCCCAGTAGATCAGCACATCCGTGTCCGAGAGCACCTCCTCGGTCAGACCGTGCTCCGGCTCCTCCAGCGTCGCCGTGCGCACAAAAAGATTCCGGTCCGCACCCAGAAAATCCGCAATACACCCATGGATCCCCTGCGGATAGATCTGTCTCACTTCCTCCTGTCTCTGCTCATGCAGATTTTCATTCCATACAGTTACCTTGATCATCTTTTCCCTCCCCCAGTATAGACCGGCAGCCCACGACCAGAGGACATGGGCACATATTTAACACGGTTTACACCGCCCGACCCTGATTTTATATACTCTGATTTTACCATGTGATTGCCGGAGATAGCAAGTTTATTTATTTTTCTCCTTTAAATCCTTTAAATAGGATATTGAAAAATCGTTGCGTCCGCTGCGATTCTGCAAAAAAACTGCGCGGTGTCTTGTACAGGCAAAAAGTTTTCTGTATAATGTGGTGTATCAGGTTCATACTAAGGAACTGTGGAGGTTATATCATGTGGAAATGTCCAAAATGCCAAAAAGAATTTAAGAACACCAATCAAAGCCATTATTGCGGCGAGAAGCCAAAAACGATCGATGAGTACATCGCACAGCAGGATGCGCAAAAGCAGGCGGATCTGCTCCTCGTCAGACAGGCCCTGCAGCAGGCACTCCCCGACGCGCAGGAGCGCATCTCCTAGCATATCGGTCTCTATCCCGGTCCCGCGGCAGTGGCGGAATTTGAGGAGGCGCTCCAGAAGTACAGTAAGGACAAAGGAACGATCCGCATACCATACGGGGACATCGATACCGAACTGATCCAGAAAATTGCACGCTGGTGCCGGGACACCGGAAATCACGCGTGAGCAAAAGAGCTGCTCACGCGCCCGCACATGCCACTTGCGGTGTCATCACGGTGTATTCATCTGCCTTGTCAGATCCTGCACCCACTTGTACTTTCGAAGCCGCACCATCACCCACGGAATCTTTCCCACCTCGTCGAGACAGGTGCAGGCATAGACCGCAAGCGGCGACCAGTGCAGGACAAATGCCCCTGCAAGCGCAAGCGGGATGGCGATCATCCACATGCAGACGACCAAGCTGTACATGTCAAATATCGTGTCACCGCCGCCGTTCAGCACACCGTTTATCGTGACTGTGTTCACGCACCGCCCGATCATATAAAAGGACATGATCACCATTATCCCCGTCAGATACCCTCTCGCCTGATCGGTCAGTATCACCATCTTTACCACCACCGGCGTCACCGCAAGCACAAGCGCCGTGGAGAAAAATCCGATCACAAACGAGATATTCCTGAGCTTTATCCCATACGCTTTTCCCAGCTCCAGGCGCCCTGCCCCGAACTCATTTCCTACAATGATCCCCGCAGCGCTGCCGATCCCGTTGCACATACAGCAGATCAGATCCCTGACAACCGCCGCCACGGAGTTCGCCGCCGCCGCGTCAGTTCCCATATGCCCCATGATCGCGGTGTATGACGTAAATCCGACACCCCAGCACAGCGACCCGCCTATGAGCGGCAGACACTGCTTCACAAAATCGGATCCCAGCTGCTTTGGCAGCCTCATAATGCGGTCAAATGCAGGGCGGATGCAGGACGCGTTGAACGATACAGCGACACACAGGACCAGCTCGACAACGCGCGAGATCGTCGTGGCGAGCGCAGCCCCCCTCGCCTGCATCCGCGGCGCTCCAAACAGTCCAAATATGAACACTGCGTTTAAACATATGTTTAATATCACTGCACAGGAACTGATGAGCGCACCGGGTTTTACGTGCTCGGACACCTTCATCGTGGTCAGGTAGCACTGGGAAATCCCCGTGAACAGATACGACCAGCCCGCAATGCGCAGATAAGCGCTGCCGATGGCGATCAGCGGGGCATCGTCCGTAAAAATGCGCATCAGCTGCTTCGGTGCCAGCTCACACGCCAGAAAAAACAGGACAGACACCGCCCCGCAGATCCAGAGCATGATGTTGAAGACATCCTCGAGCGTCCGCCTGTCACCCTTGCCCCAGTACTGCGCTCCGAGAATGGCTCCTGCCGCCGTGACAGCCGAGAGGAACATGTTCTGGACAAACTGGATCTGAGTCGCCAGGGAGACGGCTGTCATCTCATCCTGTGCGACTTTCCCGAGCATCAGCGCATCCCCCGCCGCAACCGCCGCGAGCATCAGGCTCTGCAGCGCGATCGGAAGCGCAAGCCTTGCCAGGTTTCTGTAAAATAGTCTCTTGTCGATCAAAGCTTCCTGCTTCTTTTGTCTCATAAATCAATCCAGCCTCCGCATTTTTATCCATATTAAGGAATTGTACAGAAATAATCGGTACAGATCGCGTAGGATATTTCTTCGAGCGCGCATGTCAAAAGAACTCAAACGCAGCGAACTGCGGCGAGGCTTTTTGACAGGTGCAGTCCAAGAAACAGGCGGTTCGCGATGCTAATTTCTGACCTTATGCTGCCAATCACTTTGCTGCTGTGAACTTTGTCCAGTATATCATTCCGGGATGAATTTCACAATATGATTTTTCGAAGATTTGCGGACAGATTTTAGAAATGGCGGCAGAGTGTGTTTCAAAAATTCTTTCTGTCAATTGTGCGTCACATCTGGAGAGCAGCCCCTGGTAAATGCCATGTACGGTAAAGAAGCAAGCAACCGAAAACAAGAGATAGACCGCCAGCACCACACTATTCCGAACCAAAGAAGCCAAAGACCAAAAGACAAGCATT